>NZ_KQ968525.1:0-73296 GCF_001578585.1 Sutterella sp. KLE1602 | reverse complement strand
CCCCGCCGTGCTCGCGGCCGATGCGAACGCCGTCCGCTGGAGCGAGGTTCACGACGTGGTGATTGCGGGCGCGGGCGGCGCAGGTCTTGCCGCCGCCGTCATGGCGGGCAGCATTTCAAAGGACGTCGTCGTCCTCGAGAAGACCCAGGACGTGGGCGGCAACACGCGTCTTGCCGACGCCTTCAATGCGGTCGACCCCGCGGTCCAGAAGCCGCTCGGCATCGAGGACTCGCCCGAGCTGCACGCCCGCCAGATGCTCGAGACGGGCCGCTGGTGTGCGGATCCGAAGCTCGTCGAGACCGTCGCCACGGGTGCGCCCCGTGCGCTCGCCTGGCTCAAGGAGCTCGGCGTGCGGTTCGAGCCCGGCGTCTATCAGGTCTACGGCTCCCTCTGGCCCCGCACGCACAGTCCGTCCGAACCCGAGGGCTCGGGCTACATCCGTCCGCTCCTCTTCAAGTGCCGCGAGCTTGGCGTCTCGATCAGAACGGGCACGAAGGTGCTGCGCGTCATCCGCAACGGGCTCGAGGGCCCCGTCCTCGGCGTCGAGGCCGAGCGCATGAACGGACGGCGCCTCTTCATCCGCGCCAGGCGCGGCGTCGTGGTGGCCACGGGCGGATTCGGCGCGAACGCCGAACTCGTCGGGCGCTTCGCCCCGAGGCTCGGGCACCTTCGCTCGACGAACCTGCCCGGCACCACGGGCGACCTGATCGCGCCGCTCGAGGACATCGGCGCGGCCGCCGTCGGCATGGACTTCTTCCAGCTTCTCCCCGGCAGCGCGGAGGACGGCCGCTTCATCGGCGCCGCCTCCACCGTCGAGCGCATGATCTTCGTCAACCGCGCGGGCGAACGCTTCATCGCTGAGGACAGCCCGAGCTCGAAGCTTTCCGCCGCCGTCCTCGCCCAGCCCGGCGGCATCGCCTTCCCCATTCTCGACGCCAACGGCTACTCGGCCATGCGCACGCTCTCGCGCGCCATGTTCGACCGCGCCCTCATGCGCGGCGACGCCTTCGAGGCGAACTCCATCCCCGAACTCGCCTCCCTACTTCAGATCCCCGCCGAAGCCCTCGTCGCCACCGTCGAGGCCTACAACGAAGCCGTCGAAACGGGGCACGACCCCGTCGGCCGCAGGGCCGTCGTCCTCATGCACCGCATCGCCCGACGCCCCTTCTACGGCGCCAAGGTCACCATGTGCGTCAACTGCACGCTCGGCGGCATTGCCATCACCCCGCGGGCCGAAGTGCTCGACCGACACGGCCGCGTCATCCCCCGCCTCTACGCCGCGGGCGAGGTCACGGGCGGCGTCCACGGCGCAAACTACATGGGCGGCAACGCCCTCTCCGACGTCTTCACGTTCGGACGCATTGCGGGTGAAAACGCTGTGCAAGAGCCGTTTGCGTGAGATACAAAGTTCGTACCGCATACACGCTACGGCATTCTCCCTAGCCCCGCCCATTGTATATAATCCACGGCCTGCGTATTCAAGAAACACTGTGTTGCAGGGGGTTGCGTTATGCAACGATGCAGTACATGTTTCCTTGGTGCATTTCCGTTCCCCGCCTGATACGGCGGGCTCGAAGTACTCAACCTTATAGGCTGATCATGGAATTCCTGGAATTTCTTATGCTCACCGCCGCCATGCTGCTTCTCATCTTCAAGCCTGAGAAGGAAAAGCTTGCGTGGGGGCTCCTCATCGTGTCCTGGGCCGTCGTCGTCCTCATGTACGTCGGTCACGTCTCCAACGCCATCCTCGGCGTCCTCAACATCTAAGGAGAGCCGATCATGACGAACTATGCTCTTCCCGTCAACGACAAGGACATCTCGAAGGCCAAGACCTTCTACGACCTCATCTGCTGGGGCGGTCTCCTCATCGTTCTTCTTCCCGTCGGCATCGCCAACGTGATCCTCGGCTACTTCATGGGCGACTCTCCCTGCACGCTGTGCTGGGGTCAGCGTCAGGAAATGGCCTACATCGGCGTCGTCGCGCTCTTTATGGTGCGCTATGGCTTCAAGCCCAAGTACCTCGCCACGATGCTCGTGATGGCTGCCGTCGGCCTCTACATGAGCTTCCGCCACTACGGCAACCACGCCATGCGTGACGTCGGCCAGGGCTTCGGTCTTGACGTCTTCGGCATCCACACCCAGTTCTGGGCCGAAATCGTCTTCTGGTGCGTCGTCTTCCTTTTCGGTCTCGCCGTCTACCTCGCCCCGCGCTTCGACGCCCTCGTGGCCGAATTCAAGGGCAAGGCCTTCCGTCCGATGACGAAGTTCAACCGCGTCGCCTTCGGCATCGTCACGGCCATCATCGCCTCGAACTGCTTCCAGGCCCTCTGGTCCACCGGCGTTCCTCCGTTTTGGGGCCAGGGTGACCCGGTCCGCTTCTCCTTCAACCCGAAGTATGTGATCTGGTCTTCGGACAGCTGGGAAGGCATGTGGTCCGGCATCGACTTCCTCGGCAAGCGCAACGTGAAGGATCCCGACTTCGCCTACAAGCCCAATGCCGCCAAGCTCGGCATCGAGTTCAAGCATGACGCCGCCGACGCGCCCGTCAAGCTGACCGGCGCCCTCTCGATCGCGAACATCCGTCCGATCGAAGGCGTGGACGCCAAGGTCAACACGATCTCGAAGATCAACGGCCAGTACCTCATCGGCTCCAAGTACAGCTTCTGGGCCCTTGACGAGTCCCTCAAGCCGGTCGTCTCCGCCGCTTATGATCCGTGGTACTCCGCCAACGTCCTCGACCTCGTGGCCATCACGCCGTACAAGGACGACGCCTTCATCCTCATGGGCTCCAACAAGTCGCTCCTGCGCGCTCGTCTGAACCCGAACGGCGACGACGTCAAGAACTGGGGCAACTTCACGGCCGGCCGCACCCAGGTCGAGCATGTCGGCGGTCTTGGCCGCGCCCGCGTCGGCACTGAACGCGCCAAGTTCTCCTACGTGCACTCCGCCGCCTCCGACGGCCGCTACGTCTACACCGCCACGGTGCCCGACAACCGCAACAAGAAGACCTTCGTGATCTCGAAGGCCCTCATGTCCGACTGGATGCTCTCCGGTGAATTCGTCCCGTCCGCCGACCTCAAGGAAGGCCGCACGCTCGGCGAACTCTACGTGACCGGCATGGTCTACGAGAACGGCAGCCTCTTCGCTGTCTCCAAGAACCACAACGTCCTCGTCGAAATCGACGTGGCCGCTGAAAAGGTCGTCAACGCCTGGTCGATCCCGGCCGAGCTTACCGACGTCCGCGGCCTCGTGAAGACGGGCGACACGTTCGAAGTCGTCGACACGAACCGCATCGTCACGCTCAAGAAGTAATTCTTGCCAGCCGTCAGTGCTTGATCGGGCCGGCTCCCTGCAGGGAGCCGGCCCGATTTTTTCCTTTCCTCCCCCGCGCACCATCTGCGTGCGCACGCACCATCAACGCCTCGCGCCGCTCCCCTTCACGGTGCAGAAATCCCCTTCTCGCCCTCAAGAAAAACTCAGGGCGAACATCCTCCGATAGATTTCCGCAATATCCGCCTCCCGCGCCCCTTCGGGCGCACGTCCGATGCGTTTTCGAGCGACGACCGCCCGAAAACGACCTCCCGACGAGCGTTTTCATTTGACCGTCACTTATAGGCGACACTTTCGGGATAAGCCGATGTTCCAAGGAAGGGCCAGCTTTCCTCAAGCCGCCTAGGCTGAACATCCATGAGGCTTTCTCCCTAAGCCCTATGCCTTATAAGGCAAAGAGCCTAGTCACCTCTGTGCGACAGGCATTTAGAGTAGCAAATGAAGGAGGCCCTCTCGACCTCCCGACATACAAGAACAACTTTTCAGGATGATCTACAGATGAACGGTCTCACTCTCATGGCTGTCGTGATCGTCTGCCTCTGGCTCGGCTACCACTTCTACGGTCGCTGGCTCGAAAAGACATGGGGCATCGATCCGAACGCCAAAACACCCGCCGCGCTTCGCAACGACGGCAAGGACTATCAGCCCGCCTCCCGCCTCTCCGTTTTCGCGCACCAGTTCACGTCCATTACGGGCGCCGGTCCCGTCACGGGCCCCATCATTGCCGCCATGTTCGGCTGGCTTCCCGCGCTTTTGTGGATCATCATCGGCGGCATCTTCTTCGGCGCCGTCCAGGACTTCACGGCTCTCTACGCCTCCGTCAGGAACGGCGGCAAGTCCATGGGCATGATCATCGAGCAATACGTCGGCCGCTTCGGCCGCCAGCTCTTCCTCGCCTTCTGCTGGCTCTTCACGCTTCTCGTCATCGCCGCCTTCGCCGACATGATCGCCGCGACGTTCAACGGCTTCACGAAGACGGGCGAACAGAACATGCCCAACGCTGCCGCCGCCTCGATCTCCATGATCTACATCGTCGGCGCCGTGATCTTCGGCCTCTTCCAGAAGTACGTCAAGCCCTCGAGCGGCCTGCAGCTCGCCGTCGGCATCGCCATGATGATCGCCATGCTCGCCATGGGCATCGCCTGGCCGATCTACGCCGATGCCGACACCTGGCGCGTCGTGGTCTTCCTCTACGCCTTCGCCGCTTCCGTGATGCCGATGTGGATCCTCAAGCAGCCGCGTGACTTCCTCTCGATGTTCCTGCTCTTCGGCATGATCATCGCCGGCGTCGTCGGCGTGTTCGTGACGAACCCGACCATCAACATGCCCGCCTTCGTGGGCTGGGAGGTGAAGGGGCTTGATCTCTTCCCGATCCTCTTCGTGACGATCGCCTGCGGCGCCATATCGGGCTTCCACAGCCTGGTGTCCTCCGGCACGTCCTCCAAGATGATCGCCAATGAAACCGACATGCGTCCCGTCGGCTACGGCGCCATGCTCGTCGAATGCGTCCTCGGCGCCCTTGCCCTGACCATCGTCTGCGCCGCCGCCTCCACGACGGGCCAGCTGCCCTCGGGCACCCCGTTCCAGCTCTTCTCGGGCGCTGTTGCCGGCTTCCTGACGAACACCTTCGGGCTCCCCGCCGACATCTCCGCCTGCGTTCTGACGATGTGCGTCTCCGCCCTCGCCATGACCACGGTCGACGCCGTGGCCCGCATCGGCCGCATGAGCTTCCAGGAGCTCTTCGCCACGACCGACGGCAGGGAAAAGGGCCCCGTTGCGAAGTTCCTCAGCAACACCTGGGTCTCCACGCTGCTCACGCTGGGCGGCGGCTGGTTCCTCTGCCTCGCCGGCTACATGAACATCTGGCCGCTCTTCGGCTCCGCCAACCAGCTCCTCGGCGCCCTCGTCCTCACAGCGCTCGCCGTGTTCCTCCAGAGTACGGGCCGCAAGGGCTGGATGCTCTGGGTCCCGATGACCGTCATGTTCGTCGTCACGATGACGGCCCTCGTCCAGGCGCTCCTCAAGATCGCCACCGCCTGGAGCGCAGGCACTTTCGTCTTCATGACGCACGGTCTGCAGGCCATCATTGCCATCGCGCTCATCGTGCTCGCGCTGCTCGTCGTCTACCACTGCGTCGGCCGCCTCTTCAAGGGCGGCAAGCAGGACGCAGCCGGCGCCACCAACGCCGCGTAATGCACCGAACCTCCGGTCCCGAGCACACGGGACCGGTTCCCGGAAAAGCCGAAGCCCCCGCACCGCAAGGTGCAGGGGCTTCGTTCTGTTTGATTCGGATCGTCAGGACGCAATCAGGCCTTTCGTTCCGTGCGCGCGTCGATCGCCTCGCGCAGGTCCTTGCCGGCCCTGAAGATCACGACCCAGCGTGCGGGGGCGTAGACCTTCTCGCCCGAGCGCGGATTGCGGCGCATGCCGCCCTGACGGTAGCGAGGTGCGAAGGAGCCGAAGCCCCTGATCTCGATGCGGTCGCCGCGAATCAGCGCGTTCTGCATCGCATGGAGGATGGTGCGGAACGCGTCGCGCGCCTTGCTCGTCGGAATGTCCGGAAACGCGTCCGAGAGTTCGTCTGCGATTTCGCCGCCCGTCACCATGCGGCATTCGGTAGTGTCGCTCATGTCTCAAGCCTGTATGTGGAAAGGTCCCCGTATGATATCCCATCCCGTCGCAAAACGCCTTCCCGCCGATGCGCGACGCCCCCAGGGCTTGAGACGGCATTTGATCTTGCCGAGGCCTCATGATACAATTCGCGCTCCTGCGCCCTTAGCTCAGTCGGTTAGAGCAGGCGACTCATAATCGCTTGGTCGCTGGTTCAAGTCCAGCAGGGCGCACCAAGACAAGAAAGGCGGCTTCTCACAAAGCCGCCTTTTTTCGTTTTCCGTCGGATTTCCTCTGCTATTTGTCCGCCTGCGCGGACATGCGCCTTCTGCGGCGCACGAGGCCAATGTGCTTTGTCTGAACCATGAAGAGGCCCGCGAGCACGAGGAGCGAGCCCGCCACGAACGGCAGTCCGATCCTGTCGCCGAGGATGAAGACCGAGAAGAGCACGCCGAAGAGCGGCGTCATGAAGACGAGGATCCCGAGCCTTGCCGCCAGATACTGCTTGAGGAGCTGACACCAGACGAGGTAGCTCGCGAACGCCACGACGAAGGTCTGGAAGCCCATGGACGAGAGCATGAGAGGCGTGAGCCCGATGTGCGTCTGTCCGAAGAGGATCGCGCAGGGCAGGAGCACCGCGAAGCCCGAGGCGAGCTGGCAGAAGAGCATCTGCGAGGCGGGCGCCTCGTTCATCGTCGTGGCGCGCATCGAGATCGTCGTGAGCCCCCAGCAGAAGCCCGACATCAGGCCGAAGAAGTCGCCGAGCAGCCACATCTCGCCCTCGGGCACCGCACTCCCCGAAAGAAATACGGGCAGCAGGAACGCGGTCGCAATGCCCGTGAAGGCCGTCACGAGGCCCGCCCACTGAATGGCCGAGAGACGCTCCTCGGGGAGCTTGATCGAGAGCCCGATCGCCGCAAAGAAGGGGGCCGTGTAGAGCAGCACCGAAATGTGCGAGGCGTTCGTGTACTGGAGGCCGAGCGCCACGAAGAAGAATTCGCCCGCAAAGCCCAAGCCCACCTTGAGGGCGTCCGTGAACTTCACGTTCATGTTCCACTTCTCCCTGAGCCAGAAGCGGTTGGCACACCAGAGCAGGAAGGCCGCGCCGCCCGAGCGCAGGGCCACCTGCATCAGGGGGCCGATGTCGGGCGCGCTCGCCTTGATGGCGGTCTGCTGAAAGCCCCAGATCATGCTGAGAACCACGCAGATGAGGAAGGCCCGGAGGTCTACGGGACGATGGACGTCGCTCTTCATTTTGTCTTTTTTTGGCTGGCTGTGGGTTGGATGACGCAGAATTTGCGTGCGCACGCAAGTCGACGACGCCGCCTCACGCTTGTGTGAAGGCGGCGTCCCGGGCCCGCCTGCGGCGGGAGACTCACATTCTACGCCTGACGGCGGTTCAAGATTTCGCGGTGAGCTGCCTGCTCACGCGGATTTCGTTGAGAAGCGCCATCATGAGCAGCGCGGCGATGAAGAGAAACGCGGTCTCGAGCGACTTGTGCTGGGCGATGAAGCCGAGCAGAGCGGGGCCGGCCATCAGGCCGCCGTAGCCGATCGTCGTGACGGTCGTGATCGCGGACGTGGGATCGCATCCCTTGACAGACGAGGCGGCGGAGATGAGCACGGGCGCGATGTTGGCGATGCCCAGCCCCATCACGAAGAGGCTTGCGAAGAGCACGACCGGACTGTCGGTGAGGACCATCGCGACGAGCGTGCCGATGTTGAGCAGCATGCCCGTGACGAGCACGCGGGCGCGGCCGAAGCGCTCGACCATACGGTCGCCCATCAGGCGGGCAATGGCCATCGCGATCACGAAGAGCGTGTAACCGACGCCTGCGGCCTTGAGGTCGACGCCGCCCACCTGGTGGACGTAGATCGCGGACCAGTCGAGCATGGCGCCTTCGGCGAGGAAGACCGACATGCACACGAGGCTCAGCATCAGGATGCGTCCCCTGGCGGGCGCAAAGACCATGCCCTCGCTCTTCGCAGCCGAACGGCCCTCGGCGGGGGAGACGCCCGAAAGCGCCCACAGAAGAACGGCGGCGAGCACGACCATCAGGCCGCCCACGACCCAGAGGAGCGGCACGCCGAGCACGAGCAGGCCCGTGATGGCGCCCGCGGAGACGACTTCGCCCACGGAGTACGCGGCGTGAAGGCCCGACATGAGGGGATGCCCCGCCTCCTTCTCAAGCTGCGCGCCGTAAATGTTCGCGCTCACCTCGAGGCAGCCGAGCGTGACGCCGTAGAGAAGAAGGGCCGCACACTCGATGCGGAAACCCGGAATCATCGCCAGCACGACGAGCAGCAGGCAGGAGAGCACGCCCGAGGCGGCAAGCGCCGCGCGATTGCCGAAGCGCGTCGAGACCGTGCCCGCAATCGGCATGCCGAAGAAGGAGCCGATGCCGAGGCCGAAGAGCAGCGTGCCGAGCACCGCGGGTTCGAGCGAAAGCTCGGTCTGCACGAAGGGAATGATGGGCGCCCAGCTCGCGACGGTGAAGCCGCCGGTGAAGAAGCCCGCGCGCGCGGCGAAGAGCCTGCGGCGCATCTTCGCATCATGCTGCGGCGTGCTGTCCGGAGCCTTCTTCGGGCTGTTGTGAAGGGTGTTCTGATTGGAAAGACGAGTGGTGTTTTGTTCTTGTATCGACATAAGGACCTGCGTGGGTAGTCAGGACACCGTCATTTTCTCATTCAAAATTCGATCTCTCAAGATGGATTCCATCGGATTTTTGATAGACTGAAAGCGCCATCGCCCGTCCTGGGCGGACTTCGGGCATTCGGTCCCATTCAAAACGGAGCGTTTTCAGTCATGACGATTTCGATCGAAGAGATGAGGAGCTTTGCCGCCGTTGCGGCGCAGGGCACCTTTTCGGCCGCGGCCCGTGCTCTCGGGCGCAGCCAGTCGGTGGTCTCGACCCACATTGCGGGCATGGAGAACGAGCTCGGCATCAGGCTTTTCGTGAGAGGCACGCCCGCGAAGCTCACCCCTGCGGGCGAGGAGCTCCTGCCCGGCGCCCTGCGGGTGCTCAGGGAGGCCGAGCGGTTCGAGAGCCGCGCCTCGGAGCTCTTCAGGCTGCCCGAGCCCCTTCTCTACATGGGCATCGACATGGCGCTCGAGCTGCCGCTTCTCCTTGATCTGCTGCGCGACTTCTCGCGCCAGTTCCCGTCGGCGCGCCTCCAGCTCGAGAACATCTCGAGCTCGGAGTCGAACTGGTTCTTCCGGCGTTCGCACATGACGATGGCGGTCATCTTCTCCTCGAGGCCCGACCCCGAGTGCGAGGAGCATCTCATCGGACTCGCGCCCCGCGCGGTGGCGGTCTCGAAGAAGCATCCGCTCGCGGCAGTCGAGCGCCCCTCGATCGAGGCACTTCAGGGCGTGCGGCAGATCGTCGTCAACGCCCGCGACAGCGAGTCGGAGTCCCCGATCACCGTGAGCCCCGACGTCTGGGAGGTCGACGGCGCACAGTGGGCGATCGGGCTTGCCGCCAGAGGCGTGGGCTGGACGATCGTGCCCCGCGCCGTCGCGATGACGCAGCCGGGCCTGCGCTCCTCCCTCGCGCTCCTCTCGGCCCCCTTCGACCTGCCGCCCGAGCGCCTCATCCTGCGCACCAAGAAGGACGAGGTCCCGCCCGTCTTCGCGAAGTGGTGGGCCGCCGCCCTCAGAAAGACCGCACGCCGCCTCGGACTCGTTCAGCCCGAATCAATGTGACGATTTCCGCCCGCCTCTGTGACGGGCGGTCTGAAAACGAGCGCGGGATCGGGACTTTCCCGTCTTTTTTGCAAGAAAATGCGCGTTTCGGGCACGTTTTCGACACAATGACGCTCAAAACAGGCTAAAGTGTTTTCAAGCCGGTTTCTTTCGGATCCACTTGTCAAATTGAAGTTTTCAATAAAACGGCACTTCAACGCGGCACAACACGGTTTTCCACCATGAAAACGCTCCTTCTCAAAGACAGTTCGCTGCGCGTTTCGGTGATGAGCTTTCATCACGAGATCGTCTACAGCGTGATGCGCGCCTACTTCGAGGCGCTCGTCAGTCACGTCCTCATCTGGAACGAGCGTTCCTACGGACTCCTGTGGAACACCGAGATGGTGGAGGACATCTCCGAGCGGCTTCGCTTCTTCTCCAAGGATACCAAGCGCTGGCGCGTCTATGCAGTCCTCTTCGGCGTCATCAACTTTCGCCGCGAACTGCGAATCGTGCCCTTCAGAGATGCGCTTGAGGAGCACATGAGCACGGGGCTCAACGTCTCGGCCGTCGCCGTGATCGACGTGCACCGCATCTACGAGACCTTCGGCACGAAGAACGTGCCCGAGGACGTCCTTGAGGACTTCGTCAACAAGTACAACGCCTGGCACAACTCGTTCGAGTGGTTCGTGCGCCTTTTTGAAAACGGCCGCCTCAAGAGCGAGAACCGCGTCTGCCGCACGATGGACGACGTGATCATGTGGCTCAAGCACCAGCCCGAGCTCGTCAACGTGCGCATCACGCCCAAGCAGTTTGCCGACGCGCGAGCCGACGTCGAGTCCGACTTCGGCATTCTCGTGAAGAAGAACTTCGTGCTCACAGGCATCAACGCCCTCAACAGACTCGAGTTCCGCGACGGCGCCATGGCGCTGCGCGTCGCCTTCGACGACCTCGTGCGCGTGCACTCCGAACTGCACGACCCCGAATCGATCGGGAGCGTCTTCTGGAGCGCCGACAGCGTCGTGGCGCTTCTCGCCAACGGCATCGGCTTCAGCATCAAGCGCGACGACATGGGATTCGTGCGAATCTCCGCCCCCGTGGGCACGCCGCTGCACATCGTCGACGGTCTCAGGAACATGCTCCTGGCCTTCCAGGGGGCCGCACCCGACCGCATCGAGATCGCCGAGTCGGACGACATCTCCGTGCAGAGCGTCATCGACGGTGAAGGCGCCATCCCCACGCTCAACGAGTGCCACCGCGCGCTCTGCGAAGCGATCGGCCGGATCCGCTGACGCCCCTGACGAAGCCTCACAAAAGGAAGGGCCTGCATCTTCCGGATGTCAGGCCCCCTTTTCTTGTTCAGTTATCGGTTGAAGTATCCCGACGTGAAGCTTCGCTCCACGATTCCCTCCCAGGCGGACGCGCGCCTTCTCCCCTTCACGGCGAGCTTGACGACCGGTCTTCCCGAAAGCCAAGCGTCAGCCGAGTCGGGCGCACCGAAGGAGACCGCCTTCGACGTGCAGATGTCGGCGCAGAGGCCGCAGCCCGTGCAGGCCGTCTCGACAGCCGCGATCGTGAAGCCTTCGCCCTCGGTTTTCGCCGAGAGCGCGTACTGGGGACAGGCCGCGGCGCAGAGCCCGCAGGCCGTACACTTTTCCGAATCGAATTGAGGCACCCTGAGGCCGGCAAGGCACGCTGCCTTCGCAGCGCGCACGCCTTCGGCATCCTGCATGCCCGAAAGAAGCCCCCTTGCCGCCATGAGCCTGCGCCTTGAGCCCTCCGTCACAAGCAGGTGGCCCGCGGATTTGTCGGGCACGTGCTCCGCAATCCTTTCAGGCGAAACGGGCGCGGCGGACTTTCTGACGACGATGCCCAGAAGATGACGGCGGCCGCCGTCGACCTCGGGAACGGGCTCGGTGCTAAAGACGACGTCAACCGTGCGCCCGAAGGCCCCGGCCATCTCCCTGAGATCCCTGACGAATGCGTTCCGCAGCGTGACGCCTTCGCACCGCACCTCGGCGGGACAGCCCTCGCAGACGCCCGTCGCGATCCTGAGCGTGCGAAGCCCGCCCCGAAGAAGCTCGAGCCTCGTCGTGGCACAAAGGCCTCCGATGCAGGGAACGGGCGTGCCCGGCCCCTGAGCAGCATGACTGCAGCGGCATTCGAGAACGCCTGAGGAAGGCACGGCCGCAACGGCCTCGCGCCAGCCCGCCCCGGGCAGCTCGAGCGCGTCGCGCGGACAGGCCGCGGCACAGGCGCCGCAACCCTCGCAGGCGGGCGCGATGATGCGAAGCGCGGCCCCTTCGAACGAGAGGGCGCGTGCGGGACAGGCGTCGGCGCAGGCGGTGCATTTGGCGCCCGCGTGCCGCTCACGCACGCAGCGGCCCGCAATAAGGCGAACGGCGCCCGTCACTTCGTGCCGCCCGGATTGATCTGGTCGGCGGCGGATGCGTCGGCGCCGCCCTCGGGGGCCTTCTCGACCTTCTCGGCCTTGTCGGCGTGCTTGACGTGGTGGTCCGCACGACGCATGAGCACCTGGTCGATGTGGAAGCCGTCCATGTTGGTGACCTCGAAGCGGTAGCCCGCATACTCGACGAAGTCCCCGCGCTTGGGTACGCGGCGGAGCATGTACATGATGAAGCCCGAGACCGTCTCGTAGGTCTCCTCCTCGGGCATGCTCTCGATGCCGAACTCGCGCTCGATGTCGTCGACGGGCGTCGAGCCGTCAACGAGCCAGGTGCCGTCGGCGCGCTCGACGAGGAGCTGGTCGTCGGCCCAGACGTCGTAGTTGCCCATCACGGGCCAGAGGATGTCCTTGAGGGTGATGATGCCGACCGTGAGGCCGTATTCGTTGATGACGACCGCGAAGTCGGAGCTCTCCTTCTTGAAGAGGTCGAGCGTCTCGGTGAGCGTGAGCGAGTCGGGGATCGTGATGATGGGCTGCACGATGCCGGGCTTGCGGATCGAGAGGGACTCGCCGTCGGCATAGAGCTTGAGGAGCTGCTTCCCGTCGACGACGCCCAAAACGTGGTCGATGTCGCCGTCGACGACGAGGAACTTGTTGTGGGGCGTGAGCGAGATCTTCTCGCGGATGCTCTCGTCACTCTCGTCGAGGCTGAAGTAGATGATGCTGTCGCGGGCCGTCATGGCGCTGGGTACCAGATGGTTTTCAAGGCCCATCATGTTCGTGATGGCGGTATGCTCAAGCGGCGCGATGACGCCCGCCTTGGCGCCCGCCTCGACCGTCGCGATTACGTCCTCGTTGGTGATCTGGTCCTGGTTGTTGAGCGGCACGCGCATCATGCGCATGATCGCGTTGGCGAGCACCGTCAGGAGCCAGACGAGCGGCTTGAGGAGCATGATGAGCGTCACCATCGGACTGATGCAGCGCACGGCCACCTTTTCGGGGCAGCTCATGGCGACGCGCTTCGGAATGAGGTCCGCGAACATCACGAAGAGAATCGTGACGAGCAGGAACGAGCAGAAGAAGGAGACGGGCGTGAGGGCCTCCGGCGGCACGACGTAGGCGAACACTGCGGCGAAGACGTCCGTGAAGACCGCCTCGCCGACCACGCCGCCGAGAATGGCCACGGCGTTGATGCCGACCTGCACCACCGAGAAGAAGTAACCCGGATTCTCCTTGAGGTTGAGAACGAGCCTGGCGCGGTGGTCGCCCTCTTCGGCCATGCGCTCGAGCCTCACCTTGCGGGAGCCTGCGAGGGCGATTTCAGACATGGCGAAGTACGCCGCGCCTATGATGAGAAGCGTGATGAGGACGAGCTGCGTGAGCATGACCGGGGTTTTCCAGAGATGACGTACGGAGACAGGCGGGCGTTGCCGCCGGCCGCTTATTGTACCGCAGCCCGCGTCCCGCACCGATTTGCGGGCGGGAAAAATTCGCGCCCGCCCGAAGCACGACGTCCTGATCAGGATCCCCGCCGCCGATTTCGACGCAGGTGTCCGTCCTGAGGATAAGGAATCCTCGTGCTGTTACAATCATTTGATCCTCGGATTCCTACAAGACGACATACGAAATGTCCGACGCACTGCTTCATACGATCTCCAACGTGCTCGTCCTCGTCCTCACGGCGGGGATCGGCTGGCTTGCCGCCCAAACGGGCAAGCTCGACGACACGGGCCGCATCACGACGGCGAAGATCGTGAATCTCTCGATTCCGTTCTTCCTCTTCAATTCCGTCACGACGAAGTTCACGCACGACCAGCTCGTCGAGCTCCTCGGCATGGCCTGGCTGCCGTTCGTGACGGTCTGCCTCAACCTTCTCATCTCGCTCGCGCTCATCAGGCTCGGCCTCGTGCGCAGGGAGCTCTCGGGCACCTTCACCGCGGCCTTCACGGGCTCAACCGTGCTCTTCGTGGGCGTGCCCATGACGACCGCGCTCTTCGGCGAAGAAGGCATTCCCTACCTGCTCGTCTACTTCTTCGCCAACTGCGTCTTCATCTGGACCGTCGGCCTCTACGCCATCCAGACCGACGGCGTCGCGAAGGCGGGCGGCGCGCGTCCAAAGCTCGTTTTTATGAAGAGCGTCAGAATGCTCTTCTCGCCGCCGCTTCTCTCCTTCATCGTCGGCATCGCCTTCGTCGTCCTTTCGATTCCGATCCCGCACTTCGTCGCGGCCACCGTGAAGAGCTTCGGCTCCGTCACCTCGCCGCTCGCGCTCTTCTTCATCGGCATGACGATCTTCAAAATCGGCGTCTCCGAGATGAAGCGCATGCCCCGCGAACTCGTCTTCGTGCTCCTCTCCTGCTTCATGATCCGCCCGCTCGTGATGTACCTCGTCACGATCCCGTTCGACCTCGAGCCCATCATGCGCAAGGTCTTCGTCGCGGCCGCCGCCCTGCCCGTCTCGTCGGTCATCGCCGTTCTCGCACGCACTTACGGCGGCGACGAGCGCTTCGCCTCAAGAGCGATCGGCGTGACCACACTCGGCATCATCCCGGCCCTGCCCGTGATGCTCTTCATCGTGCATTTCGTCTGATCCGGATCTCGAAAAGAAAGCTGCGCGCAACGCCCGCACCCACGAAGAAGGGGCGCCCGTTCATGCAGATCGGACGCCCCTTTTCAATGCCGATCCTTGTTCAGGATCTCATCGGGCGGCGAGCGCCTCGAGGCGCCTGACGGCCATGTTGGCCACGACGCTCACGGCGACGGGGAGGACCTCGTCGTTGAAGTCCATCTGCTGATTGTGGAGCGACACCTGGTGCTCCTCATCGCGGATGCCCACGCGGATGATCGCGCCTGGGATGCGGTTGAGGTACTCGGAGAAGTCCTCGCTCGACATGAACGGACGGATGATGCGGACGTTGTCCTCACCGAGCAGGGCCTTCGTGACCTCGTGGGCGGCGATCGTCTGCTCCTCGCCGTTGATGACGGAGCCGATCATGCGGTCGTAGACGAGCTCGACCGTGCAGCCGTTGGCGGCGGCGATGCCCGTCACCATCGCGCGGATGTTCTCCTCGGCGAGGTCGCGGATCTCGGGCAGGAAGGTGCGCACCGTGCCGCTCATCGTCAGTTCGCTCTGCACGACGTTGTTGGCCTTGAAGTTGCCGCAGTTGATCGAGCAGATGGAGACGACGGCGGACTCGATCGGGTCGACCTTGCGGGAGACGATCGTCTGGAGCGCCGTCACGATCTGGGCGGCGACAGGAATCGGGTCGACGCCGAGGTGCGGACGGCCGCCGTGCGTGCCCTTGCCGCGCAGCGTGATGTAGACGCTGTCGCTCGCGGCCTGGAGGGGACCCGGCTTGAAGCCGATCACGCCCTTGGGAAGATTGGGCTCGGTGTGGCCGCCGTAGATCTCCTCGATGCCGTACTTCTCGATGAGGCCCGCCTCGACGAGGGCCTTCGCACCCGTGCCGGCCTCTTCGGCGGCCTGGTGTACGAGCACGATGCGGCCGGGGAAGTCGTTGTGCGCGGCGAGCCAGCGGGCGGCGCCGAGAAGCCACGTCGTGTGGCCGTCATGGCCGCAGCAGTGGCCGCGGCCGGCAACCGTGCTCGCCCAGGGCTTGCCGCAGCCGTCGTTCATCGGCAGGGCGTCCATGTCGGCACGGATGGCGATGGTGTGGCCGGGACGGCTGCCCTCGATCACGGCGATGACGCAGCCCTTGACGAGCTCCGTGTCGATCTCGACGATGCCGCTCTTCCTGTGATAGTCGCAGATCAGGCCCACGGTGCGCTCGGTCTCGAAGCCGAGCTCGGGGTGTGCATGAATGTCGTGACGGATCTCCTCGAGCTCGGGCACGAGTTCGGCGACGCCGGGCAGAAGACGGTCTTGAAGAAGCAGAGCCATTTGGGGTTCTCCATTTTTTGAACAATGGTCTTGGTGTCTGACGATTGTACGCCTTCCGAGAAATCGAAAGGACCTTCCCGCTTGCGCAGGAAGATCCTTTGGGGAGCGGCAGGTCCAGGGGAACGGCCTGCCTCATGTCGCCGATTAACCGCGGTTACTTGTTGCCGAGGATCGTCTTGACGGCCATGCGGCCCGAGTTGATGGCGAATGCGGAGGCGGTGCCTTCGCCGATCTTCAGGTCATAGCCTGAAAGTTCCACAAAGGGGACACGTTTCAGCGTACGAGCGTGATCCCCAGCTCGCGTAGGAAAAGCTCGTCGCGAGCGGTGGTCTCTGTGGTAATGGTCCGCTTGCCGTAAGGCGTCTCGACCTGCATGGCGTACACCGCATCGAACCACTGCAAGATCTGCAACAAGGTCTTGTTTTCCAGCCACGACCGCAGCTTGCTCTCGTTTTTGAGTTGCACCGCCGACTTCGTGCCGTCGTCAACCCCCAGGCGTGCCTTGAGCTTTTTGAGCTCGTTGAGGAAGAAGAAGCAGTAGCCGAGTCCGACAAACTGCACGAACTGCCGTCCGCGCAATCTCTCCGGCGTCCAAACCCGGGATCGGCGCCCCCCCATCGAGTGCTTCTGCGCCGCGAACAGCTCCTCGATCTTTTCGCGAAGACGGTAGTACCTCAGCGCTTCCCAAGTGTTTTTCTCCGTGTTGCTGATCAACACGAAGAAGCCGTGCCCCGTCTGGTACTCATGAATGGCTTCGTCGTTGAACTCGACAACCTTGCCTTTGGACGTCTCTTTCACGAAGAAGAACCGTTCCACCTTCTGCTGTCCGGCCTTGTTCAGCGTCTCCCCGTTCTCGACGAGACCCTTGAGTTGCTTGAGCTCGCTGCGGAAAGCCGCTCGATCCGCCGTTGCCTTCTCGTCGTCGTAGAAGAAGTGGATGTGCAGGTTGCGCGGCAGAATCTGAACATCGCCCATACGGTACTGACCGCGGGTTCGTTGGCGAAGAATCTGAAACTCGTGCTTCACCGTCTTCGTCACGCCAAAAGTGAAGGTGTCGAACGGACACGCGTTTGCGTGCTTCGTGATTTCCTCCTTGATCTCGTCGAATGCCTCGCGAATCCATGATGTGGAGAGTTTCATCCGGGTGAGTGTCGGGATGCTGTGGCGCACGAAATCGAGCAAGTTCTCCTCGCTCGTGAACCCGCAGTCTGTCACGACGAGGGGCGTCCTCTCCATGAGGCAGTCAAGTTGCTTGAGCGTGTTTTTGATGGACAGAACGTCGGGCACATTCCCAGGTTGGGCGTGGAACGCTAGAGGCTGAAGGGAATTAACCTCCATGATCCTCAACAGCTTCACGGACGGAAGGTTATTGCTTTCCTTGCTGAAGCCATGCCTCGCTTCGATCTGACCGGCGCCATAAGTGTCGACCGTGGATGACTCCACCGCGAGGACTTTACGTTTCTCCGTCGGAGTATTCGCTCGAGTCATGAAGTACTGCTGAACCGCGGACTCGTTCAATGCGATGTCGTTGAAGAGGCGGCTGTACGTTTGCTCAGAAATGCCGTCCGCATAGGGGGCGCGATGACAGAGCTGCCAGGCTTCGAGACCGGAAAGTTCCGCCCCGTTCGTCACGAGACAGTACTGCGCGATTGTTTCGACCTTGAGCGCATCACCGTCATCGAAGCACGAGGAAAGCGCCTGGCTGATGCCGGAACGTTCTCCGATTCAATGGAGAATCTCAAGCGCGCCGATGCGTAATTTATTGGCGTTAACCCTTAGTTCCTTATTGACGCCGACGGCTTTTTTGGGTCGGGTGGGCACGATCTCGTGCTGACCGGCCGGAATTTTGCCTAACAGGCGTTTTCCCACAGTAAAGGTTTTGCGCGTTTCCGGGTTGTACGCAAGCTCGCGCTCGTACACGTAAACGTCGCCATTACCGCGCTTTACGCGGATTTCACCGATATGCCCGTTCTAGCTCGCCCCATCTCAACCTCCAATAGTGCCCCTATATAATACCATAGGGACACTATATTTATCCATAAAAAATCCCAGCGTCTCTTTGATTTTTAAGAGAAAGACTGGGATCAGAAAAGTGAGCAAAGGGGCAAAGGTGATCCTATTATTAGATTTTCAGGGATGACGCCCGCGGACGTCGCGCCCGCGTGCAGCAGGAAGGCTGCGGCGAGGAGAAGAAGAAGCTCTCGAGCGGAATGAAGCGGGCGCATGCGGTCTCTCGGACGGTCGGTGAGGATCACACCATTTTTGAGGCATCCCGAATCGCGCCGCCATTCCCGCATGGCGCCGCTCGGGTACAATGCACGGAATCCGGCCCTCAACCGATTCAACCGGGATCCGCCGACCAGGACCCGCAACAAGACATGACCGACAGACTTCCGAAAACCCCCAGAGGCCGCAACCGTGCGGTCGAGCTCCTTCGCTGCGCCATCGACGTTTTCATCGAGTACGGCTACGAGGGCGCGTCCCTCTCCCGCATCATCGAACGCTCGGGCGGCTCGCGCACCGTGATCTACCAGGTCTACGGCAACAAGGAGGGGCTCTTCCTCGCCGCCCTCGGCATGATGGCCGACGACGTCTATCAGGCCTACGTGAGCAACTACCATCCCGGCCGCAGCCTGCGCGAGGAGTTCGAGGCCTTCGGCCGCATCTTCCTCACGGGCATGTTCACCGAACGCGCCGTCGGCGCCTGCCGCCTCGTCTTCGCACAGTCCTTCGCCCGCCGTGACATCGGCGAATTCTTCTACCGCGAAGGCGTGAAGAAGAGCTACCAGTGCTTTGCCCGAGTCCTGCAGAACCACGTCGACGCCCCGATCGAGGAGCTCGAGGAGGCCGCCGCCCGCTTCATCGAAATGCTCCGCGGGCCCCTTCTCATGCGCATCCTCTGCACGCCCGAGACGCAGGTCACGCCCGAGGAGATCGAGGAGGCCGCCGTGCGCAGCGCCGACATCATGACCGTCTGGATGAACGAGCGCTGGCCCGAGACCAGAGCCGCCTGACCCGCACCGCTCCCATCATGGGCGCCGCCTCCCGAAGCGTGGACGCGGCGCCTTTTTCGTGTCCGCCCGCCTTTCCCGAAATGCCTTGAAACATTTCCCGCGACTCCTCACGACTCTCGAAAAACTACCGAAAACTACGCAATTCTGAGGCGAAACCGCGCCCAAAACACGACTTCCGCATCCCCTCCGGCCACTCTCCCCGACGCCCCGCCGGTGTCTCCAAAAGGCCTCACGGCGTCACTTTTAGGGGAAAATACCCAGAAGTTCAAAGCGACACGAAAAACACGGAAAAATCGGACCGATTTTCCGCCTGAAACGACTGTCGCAGAGCGATTTGCAAAGATCATCGAATTATTTTGGCAGCGGGTTAACCCTATGAATCGTTTACCCTCAGGAAGCGCTTTCAACCCGTTTTATCCGCGTTTGCCCCGTTGACTTAAGGCGACGGGTCGGATAAGGTGCGCACGTATAACAAAGATTTACAGGTTCCCCTGTCCTCCGGGATGCGGGATTCCACAGCCAAAGGAGATCGTATGGTCTACATTCACTTTGCACTGCTCTTCGCGTGCATCATCTACGCCGCCAAGCTCGGCGGCATCGGCGTCGGCATGGCCGGCGGCTTCGGCATGGCTATTGCCGTCTTCTGCCTCGGCATCCCGCCGGGTCCCATGCCCCTTGACGTGATCCTCATCATCATGTCCGTCCTCTTCGCCTGCTCCGTCATGCACGTTGCCGGCGGCATGGACTACATGGTTCGCGTTGCCTCCCGCGTTCTTCGCGCCAATCCGAAGTACATCAACATCCTCGCTCCGGCGATCGCCTTCCTTCTGACGATCCTCTCCGGCACGGGCTTCACGACGATGTCCATCCTGAACGTGATTCAGGAAGTGGCCAAGCAGAACGGCGTTCGTCCGTCCCAGCCGCTGACCTCCGCCGTCGTCGCCTCCCAGATCGCCATTTCCGCCTCCCCGATTTCGGCCGCCACCGCCGCCATGTGGGTTGTCGTTGAAACGATGGGCGTCTCCTTCGGCCAGGTCCTCTGCGTGATTCTGCCGGCCGGCCTCTTCGGCGCCGCCGTCGCTTCGCTCATCTCCGCCTTCCAGGGCGTCGACCTTGAAAAGGACCCGATCTTCCAGGCCCGCATGAAGGCCGGTCTCGTCGCCATGTCCTCTCAGGAACAGCGTGAAGCTCCGCTTCCGAAGGGCGCCAAGCTCTCCGTCGTGATCTTCCTCCTCTCCGTGGTGTTCATCGTTGCCATGCTCCTCTTCAAGAAGGAAATCGGCCACACCCTCGGTTCCCGCGACATCATCGTCATCACGATGCTCTTCATCTCGATGCTGATGTACTGGTTCTGCGACGTCGAGCTCACCAAGATCAAGAACTCCTCGATCTTCAAGGGCGGTTATGAATCCCTCGTCGTGATTCTCGGCATCTGCTGGCTCGCCTCCACGGTCATCGGCATCTACATCCCGACGATTAAGGAACAGGCCACTGTCCTCCTCGGCCAGTACCCGGGCCTCCTCGCCCTCGCCTTCTTCTGCGTGTCCGCTCTGCTCTTCTCGCAGGGTGCCACCTCGGCCCTGCTCGTCCCGGTTGCCGCCAGCCTCGGCTGCGACGCCCCGATGATCCTCGCCTGCTTCGTGGCCGTCTCGGGCATCTTCGTCACGAACGTCTACCCGACCTCCGCCTTCGCCATCTCCTGCGACGACACGGGCTCCTTCATGGGCAAGTGGTCCGGCACGTACGTGATCAACCATCCGTTCTTCCTCCCGGGCTGCCTTGGCCTCGTCGCCGCCATCCCGTTCGGCTTCCTCATGGCCGGCCTCGTGTTCTAACACGCGGTTTCGAACAACGGAATCCAAGCCTCAAACGGGCGTTCACCTTCGGGCGAACGCCCGTTTTCGTTTCCGCGAACGCCTGCTTTCTTGACATCGTCCCTTCCCTTCCGTATAAATTCGCTCTGCAATCTTCAGGGCAGGGTGAAAGTCCCTACCGGCGGTACAGCCCGCGAGCGCCTCTCCCTCAGGGGAAGCGCATGATCAGGTGAAACTCCTGGGCCGACGGTCACAGTCCGGATGTAAGAAGATGCAGGTCAAAGGCGGACGCGTGCCTGCGTCCGGCATGCGCGTGCCCGCGCCTGCGCCCTTTGCCGTCGCCCTGAACGTTCGGCCAACACCGGGTTCGGGGCGCCTTCGTCTCTTCCTTGAGCGGAAGCTCCCCATCCCGCCTTCAATCCTCTAGAGAACCGAAGCCCTTGGCTTCGGACAAGGAAGACACGTCATGACCCATGCGTTCGACACCATTGAAAAGGCGCTTGAAGACCTTCGCGCCGGCAAGATCATCCTCGTCACCGACGATCCCGATCGTGAAAACGAAGGCGACTTCATCTGTGCGGGCGAGTTTGCCACGCCCGAGAACATCAACTTCATGGCCGTCCACGGCCGCGGCCTCATCTGCATGCCCATGTCGGGCGAGCTCTGCGACAGGCTCGGCCTGGCGCCGATGGTCGCGAAGAACACCGACAACCACGAGACCGCCTTCACGGTGAGCATCGACCACGTCGAGACGACGACGGGCATCTCCGCCTTCGAGCGCTCCCACACGGCGCTCGCCGCCCTTCGCCCCGACGCCCGTCCCGAGGACTTCCGCCGCCCCGGCCACATGTTCCCGCTGCGCGCCAAGGCGGGCGGCGTGCTCGTGCGCAACGGCCACACCGAAGCCACCGTCGACCTGTGCCGCCTCGCGGGCCTCGCGCCCTGCGGCCTGTGCTGCGAGATCATGGCCGACGACGGCACGATGATGCGCACGCCCGAACTCATCGAGTTCGCCCGCAGGCACGACATGACCTTCATCACGATCGCCGACCTCCAGGCCTGGATCCGCGCCCGCGCCTAAATTCTGGACACGCACGACGCACCGCGTCTACTCCCGGCTTCACGACGGCCCGCCGTTTTCAACGAAACGGCGGGCCGAACTGCATCAGGATGCAAGCAAAACGCCGCCTTCACGCACACGGCGTCGCCTTTGCGCGTACACTTTGAAGTTCGACGCCGCCATTGACGAGCGGCCTTTCCCCCGCTTGAAACTCCGCCGGAAAACCTCATGAAGCTCATCAAGAAATCCAAGAAGCTCAACAACGTCCTCTACGACATCCGCGGCCCGATCGTCGACCGCGCCAAGGAGATGGAGGCCCAGGGCCAGCAGCTCATCAAGCTCAACATCGGCAATCTCGCCTCGTTCGACTTCCAGGTCCCCGAGGAAATCCAGCGAGACATGATCCTCAACCTGCCCAACTCCGCGGGCTACTCCGACAGCAAGGGCATCTTCGCCGCCCGCAAGGCCGTGATGCACTACACGCAGGAGCTCGGCATCAGGGGCGTGACGCTCGACGACATTTATCTCGGCAACGGCGCCTCGGACCTCATCTCGCTCGCGACGAACGCGCTGCTCGACGAAGGAGACGAACTCCTCATCCCGATGCCCGACTATCCGCTCTGGACAGCCACCACGAGCCTCTCGGGCGGCACCCCCGTGCACTACCTCTGCGACGAGGAGAACGGTTGGCAGCCCGATCTTGACGACATCCGCGCCAAGATCACCCCGAGGACCCGCGGCATCGTGATCATCAACCCGAACAACCCGACGGGCGCCGTCTATCCGAAGGAGACGCTTCTCAAGCTCGTCGACATCGCCCGCGAGTTCGGCCTCATCATCTTCGCCGACGAGGTCTACGACAAGATCCTCTACGAGGATGCGAAGCACATCGCCATCGCGAGCCTCTCCACCGACGTCCTCACGATCACGTTCAATTCGCTCTCCAAGGCCTACCGCGCCTGCGGCTACCGTGCGGGCTGGATGATCATCTCGGGCAACAAGCTGCCCGCCCGCGACTTCATTGAGGGCCTCAACATGCTCGCCAACATGAAGCTCTGCGCCAACGTGCCGGGCCAGTGGGCGATCCAGACCGCGCTCGGCGGCTACCAGTCGATCAACGACCTCGTCTGCGAGGGCGGCCGCCTGCGCGTTCAGCGCGACCTCGCCTGGGAGCTCCTCACGCAGATTCCGGGCGTCACCTGCGTCAAGCCCCAGGGCTCGCTCTACATGTTCCCGAGGCTCGATCCGAAGATCTACCCGATCGAGAACGACCGCCAGTTCTTCAAGGAGCTCCTTGAAGCCACGCGCGTCCTGCTCGTGCAGGGCACGGGCTTCAACTGGCCGCATCCCGATCACTTCCGCGTCGTGTTCCTGCCGCACGAGCCCCAGCTGCGCGAGGCCATCAGCCGCATTGCCGAATACCTCGCCGCCTGGCGCGCCGCACATCCCGTGAAGGAAGAACCCGCCACACCGAGGAAGAAGGAGGGCGCCGCCGAATAAGCGCTGTTCGGTAGCTTCCCGCCTGTCCATGCAGCGGCCTGAAGGCCATGATGTCTTCAGGCCGCTTTTTCTCATCCTATTTCCGTACCTCAACAGCGCCATGCAGAGCCTTCTCAGACGCTTCGCAAGGTGCTGACCAATCCGCTCATCATCGCGACCGTGGCGGGCCTTCTCGTCAAGGCATCGGGCCTCACGGTCCCGCAGACCGCCACGACCTTCCTCGCGCATCTGGGCAACGACTCGCTGGCGATGGGACTCCTCTGCATCGGCGCGGGCCTCAGGCTCCATGACTTCAGGGATCACCTCGCGCTCATCACGACCTCCGTCGTCTGCCGCCTGCTTGCGGTCCCCGCCATCGCCTGGGGTGCCGTCACGCTCGCGGGCCTCGACCCCGTGGAGGCGGGCGTCGCGATCCTCTTTGCGGCGCTTCCCACCGCACAGAGCTGCTACGTGATGACGGCCTCGATGAAGGGCGACGCCCCGTCGGTCGCCAACGTCACGACCGCCCAGACGCTCGCCGCCATGGCGACGCTCCCCTTCTGGATCTCGACGGTCCTCATCGGCCTCTCGCCCATCGCGGGCTGAGACCGGAATCAGGGAAAGGCAGATGCACGAACGTCCGCAGGACCGCGTGTCCTTGCGGGCGTCTCATTGTTCGATCCGGGATGAGGTCAGACCGACTCGAGGAGTCGCTCGAGCCTCGGAAGAAGCGTGCGGCGGCAGTATTCTGCCGTCTCGTCGCCGCCCGGGAGCTCGAGGAACATGCGGCCTGCGTCGAGCGTGAGCCCGAAGGCGCGCACGGCCTCGGGGCCGCCGCGCTCGCACTGCGTGACCACGCTCTTGACGGTGGCGATAACGCCCTTGGAGAAGCGTTCGGAAGCGGCGCGGAAGATCACGGCGTCCCTGTCGGTCTCGTCGACGGGGTGATCGGCCGCCTCGAGAAAGCCCTCGAACTCCCCCTTGAGGCGGTCGGCAAAGCGGTCCTTCATCAGTATGAAGTCGGCGCTCGAGGCGGTGCCGTAGGCGTCGCTCAGCGCCTGCGCGTTTTCGCGAAAGTCGATGCCGAGCTGGTGGCGATGCTCGGGCGAGAGATGCGCCCACTCGGCCGTGATGCGGCGCAGCAGGCCCACGAGACGCATGCTCGCGGCGATCTGGCCCGCAAAGATGATGTCGTCGATCACGAAGCTGCGCGCGATCGTGCCGATGCCCGCGTCAAGGAAGTTCTTCCAGCGGCGGAAGAAGAGGCGCTCCTCGTCGTCGCTCTCAAAGACTTCGCCCACGAGCGCAAGCGGGCTCGCGGCGTGCTCGGAGACGAGCCTGCGCACGTTGGCGGCAAAGCCCTCGAAGCTCTCGAGCGCCGAAAAGGACGTGCCCTCGCCCGCCTCGCGCTCAAAGCGCCCAAGCCAGGAGGCCTGCTCGAACGTCAGGTCCTCCATCAGCTTCCTGCAGCCCGACGGGAGGAAGCTCCTCGCCTGCTGCCAGTCCTCGAAAAGGCCCGTCGCGGCCGCCGTGAGGCGCTCGAGCGCCTCCCTGATCATCGCCAGGCGCTCGGCCTCGGTGTGCATCACAGTCATGTTGTGTCGTCTTCTCATTGTTGTTGTGACGTCATGCGGCGCGCCTCGCTTTTCACAGGATTTCCCTGCGCACGGCGGGCCTTTCGCCCCGCCGTTCCTTTTTTTCGCGCTTGCATGAGAATGTTTCCCAATAGTTTACCTCAATCAAGGCATATCTGCCCTACCCAAGAGACTATTGATTTTTCGAACGACGGATTCGGCGGGACCGTTCGGAGGCGTTCAGGGAGACGTAAATGAAGAGCGCCCGGAGGCCTGGGACCTTCGGGCGCTTCAGGCGTCCTGCTGCGGCGCAGGACGGGGTTCAGGGGGCTCCGCCCTGAGGCGGAGCGTCAGGCCTTATTTGATGGCGGCGACCTTCTGGCCGGCGAGGCGGCCGAAGACGAGGCAGTCAAGGATGGCCACGGAGCCGAGGCGCACTGCACCGTGCACGCCGCCCGTCGCTTCGCCGGCGGCGAAGAGATGGCCGATCGGCTTGTCGGAGCGGACGTCGAGGACTTCGCAGTTGTCGTCCGTGACGAGGCCGCCCATGCAGTGATGGACCTTGGGCTGGAGTTCGCAGACGTACCACGGACCTTCGACGAGCGGGACCTGGTCGTTGTTGATGTAGCGGCTCCAGACCGGGTCGGCCTTGGCCTTCACGACCTTGTTGAATTCCTCGACCTGTGCCTTGAGGGCGTCGGCCTTGATGCCGGCGGCCTTGGCGAGGGCTTCGAGCGAGTCGTACTTCTCGACGATCTTGCGTTCGAGCATTTTTTCAAGGAAGCCCGGGCGCTGCTTCTTGAGCGGCTGCACGTTGGGTTCGTTGCAGATGGCGAAGCACTTCTTGCCGTTGGCCTGTTCGACCATGATGGCGTCGGCGCGGACCTTGCGGTTGGCGAGCTCGTTGACGAAGCGCTTGCCTTCGGCGTTGACCCAGAGGCCGTATTCGGCGGCGGCCGTCTGGTTGAACTGCCAGCCGATGCCCATGCCCTTTTCACGCGGGCAACCCCACGGGCCACACTGGATCCAGTCGTTCTGGACCTGGAGGGCGCCGATGGCGGACGTTTCACGCCACATTTCGGACGTGGCGCCCGGCTGGTTCGTCGTATCGAGCGTTTCGTTGAGCTTCGGATCCTGGAACATGCGGAACTTCACGTCGGCGGAGAAGCCGCCGTAGCAGAGCACCACGCCCTTCGTCGCGCGGATCGTCTTCACCTTGCCAGAGTCGGCCTTCGGGAAGCGGTAGCCTTCGCGGACCTGAACGCCCTCGACGCCGTTGTCACCGCGGATGATGTGTTCGACGAACACGCGGTTGCGCAGCGGAATGCCGAGTTCCTTGCACTTGTCGAGTTCCTTCGTAACGATGCCCGAACCCGAGCCGTTCGTCGTCGTGACGTAGCGCGGAACGGAGTGACCGCCTTCCTGGCCGATGGCGTCGGGCAGGTACTGCACGCCGAGTTCCTTGACGGTCCATTCATAATTGGAGAGCGCATGCTCGGCCAGATAGCGGACCTTGCTCGAGTAGTTCATGTAGTTGCCGGCCGTGAGAATGTCCTTCTCAAGCAGCTCGACCGAGTCCTCGATCTTGTGGAGCTTCTGCTGCGGGCAGCCCGTGGCGGTCAGAATGCCGCCGTTGATGATCGAGTTGCCGCCGAACGTGGCCATTTTTTCAAGAACGACGACGTTCGCGCCCGCCTTCTTCGCCTCAATGGCGGCGGCAAGACCGGCAAAACCCGAGCCGATGACGATCACGTCGACGACTTCGTCCCACTTCTGCTTCGGAGAGGCGACGGCGACGGTGGAGCCTGCAAGAGCCGCACCGGCGGCGACTGCACCCTGGATGAGATGACGGCGGGAAAGATCGGTCATGGTAAATTCCTCCTCAAACTGACTCCAGACGAGCCGACTTCTCCTGAGGCCGCGTCCGGAGATTCCGCCCTTCGCCCCGACGGGACGCGGGCGAGCACAGGGCGCACTTTGTCGCCCTTCGTTATCATCCTACTATCGACAGGCGCAATGCGGGAGAGAACAAACCCGCATCCGAATCACCTCCCACTGAATTCCCGTTCAGGCCTATACGTCACTACCACAGTTCTTGACAGGACATGGAAAGACGACGCCGCAGGCGTTTTGACCCCTCAACGCCCCTTTCCTCACGGTAACCGACGTTACACTTTGAAATAAAGTTGCATTTTCGACTCATGATTACGTATTTTTACTGAGTTTTTCTTTGCACTTTTCCGCCAAAAATCAGCAGAATCCCCTCGTCCCTAGGGATTACGCGAAGTACCTAAGGACTTCCCCTAAATGCATCTCGCGTATTTCCCGCATTTTTGTTAGCATGAGGCTGACCAAAACAAGCGCATTGAACAGCCGTTCAGACCAGAAGAAGGCTGTTGCGGATTGAGGCGGTCGCGCCGGGAAAAGATACCTTCCCGGCAGCCCGGCGGGGAAGCGTCAGGCGGGTTCCGAAAGGAGCGCGGGCGCGCCCACCCGGGTCAAGCACGGGCGGCGCCATCCCTTTCACACCAGTCGCCCGTTACGGACCGCGTCCGGGTGAAAGACGGACGCAAGAACCGGTAATCGTCAACCCATGCTCATCGGCGTTCTGCTTGGCATCGCTGCGGGTGCTCTCTGGGGCCTCATTTACATTGCGCCCCTTCTTCTACCGCAGTACAACCCCGTTCTCGTCGCCCTCGGGCGATTCATCGCCTTCGGCCTCGTGTCGCTGCCCTTCATGTTCTTCATGAAGGAGGACCTCAAGCGATTCACGAAGCCCGACATCATCGAAGCCTTCCGGCTTCCCTTCTTCGGCAACGTCGTCTTCTACAGCCTGATCACCGTCTGCATCCGCATGTCGGGCGCTCCGCTTGCCGGCATGTTCATGGCCGTCATTCCCGTGCTCGTCGCCATCGTGGCGAACGTGCGCTATCAGCGCGAGGGCCGCGGCCTCTCGTGGGGCTCCATCACGCCGCCGCTCGTGCTCATCTTCTTCGGCCTCGTGATCGCCAACTGGACCGAATTCCAGTACATCACCTCCTCGGGCTCCACGGGCCTCGACTTCTGGATCGGCGTGCTTTTCGGCATCGCGGCCGTGATCTCCTGGACCTGGTTCTCCATCATGAACGGCGAATGGCTTCTCGCCCACCCGAAGCACAGCTCGTCCGCCTGGACGGCCCTGCAGGGCGTCACGGTGCTCCCCGTCGTCATGATCGCCTTCGCGATCCTCGCCTGGCCGTGCGGCTGGATGGACACCTCGGTGTCGCTTCTCGGTGAAACGCCGCTGCGCTTCCTCGGCGTGGCCCTCATGATCGGCCTGCTCTGCAGCTGGGTCGCCATGCTCTGTTGGAACCAGATGTCCCAGCGCCTGCCCTCCGGCCTCGGCGGCCAGCTCATCGTCTTCGAGAGCATCTCCGCCGTCGTCTACGCCCTCATCTGGCGCGGCGAATGGCCCACCATCACGATGGTCATCGGCTTCACGATCCTGCTCGTGGGCGTGATGTGCTCCCTCTACGTCTTCGGCAAGTCCCCCGCCAAGAAGGAGGACGAATCAAAAAAAGCGTGCGCGGCCCCGTCGAAGGCCGCGAAGCCTGAGGAAAAGCTTGAGGGCGAGGCCGCGTAAGGCCCCGCCGCGAAAAGACCTTCGACATTGAGAAACGGCCCTGTCGCCTGTATGGCGTCCGGGCCGTTTTCCATTCCCCCCTTCAGAAACGTGCCTTCCTACGGCAGCGCGAAGCAGATCTGCGAATTCTCCGCATCGAGCCTGTAGATGCGGTACTCGACGGGCAGGTGCCCGAAGGCCATCGAGATGCGCGCAAACCTCAGCACGGGCATCGGATCGGGAACGGCGAGCCGCACGGCCTCGCTCCCCTTCACGCACTCGTACCTCACCGCGCAGCGCTGGCTCGTGATCACCACGCCCATTTCGCGCGCATAGAACCTGTAGATCGAGTCGTCGGGCCTGTAGCCCCTGCGGTAGCGCTCGGCCGTGAGTCCGGGGAAGAATTCGGGCAGCAGGAAGATCTCGTCCGAGGCCGCAATGCGCTCGCCCTCGGGCGTGCGCTTGACCATGTGCCTCACCATGTGGATCACCGTGTCGCCCGCCCGGATCCCGAGTCCCGCCGCAGCCTCCGCCGGACAGGGCGCCTCCTCAAGCAAGACGAGCCGCCTGAAGTCGAAACGCGTGCTGCCGTCCAAACTCTCGAAGGGCTGGAACCTGTTCTCCTCGGCCACCGTCGCAAGGGTCGCCGCAAACGTGCCCGCACCCTGCCTGCGGATGAGCGCACCTTCCTCAACCAGAAGCTCCACGGCTCGCCTGAGCGTGCCGAGCGATACGCCGAGCTCCTCGGCAAGCACCGACTCCGTCGGAAGCCTGTCGCCGGGATGCCAGTCCCCATGTCGAAGCCTTTCGACCAGCACATTCCTCACCTGCTCGTAGAGCGGGCATCTCGCAACGGCAAGACGCCTCCCCGTCTTCCTCAGCATGTGCGTTTCCTCATTCTTGTGTTTCACGGTCATTTGCGCCTCCTCTACTCCTGCAGGAGTAGAAATTCATTCATATTGTAGATGACCCATATGCAACTCCGCCACCGAATGCCCCGCGGCGTGCCGGCCGCGTCATGCGTTTCCCAACGGTCAGGTCTGTCAGCATTCGTTACGCGCACGCTCGGGCGCGACGCCGCGTGCTTAGAATGACCTCACTCGCAATGCGAACGACTCAACTTTCCGCATCATCATGAACTTCAGGACGCTTTTCACACCCGCCGCCCTTGCGGGCCTTCTTGCTCTTCCGGGCGCCGCCTCGGCGCTCGACGCCATTCCCGCCTCCTGTCTCAAGTGCAGGCAGTCCCCGGACGACACCGCCTTCATCACCTGCCTCTACGAATGTCTCGCGGATCTGAAGACCGCACCCGGCGCTTCCTCGGGCGACGCTTCGAAGTCGAAGGCCGGGACGCCTTCGACCGATTCCGGAAAGTCGGGCAAAAAGACGCAGGCCGACGGCCTTCCCGCCTTTGAAGGCGGCTGGACGGTCTACGACAGGCCCGACGCCGCCGAGGGCGATCAGGCCCGCAGCGCCGAGCTCCTGAGCCGCAGCGCCGTCTCCGCCTTCTTCCAGCGCGTGCAGCCCGTTCTCGTCCTCGCCAAGGAAAAGAAGGGCGACGTCCATGCCTTCCTCAACCTCGAGCCCGCCGTCGTGGGCTCCTTCTCGGATCGCGTCCTCGTTCAGTTCGACGAGAGCAGGCCCCGCGCCCTGCCGCTCCGCGCCCTGATGGGCGGCAGCGCCGTCCTTCTTCAGGACAAGACCTTCCTCAAGGACCTTGCGTCCGCAAGGAAGCTCTACGTCCGCCTCGACCTCTTCGGCGCGCCCGCCCAGACCATGGCCTTTGATCTCGGCGACGTCAAGGGCGTCATGAAGTGGCTCGACGAGGCCGACGCCGTCAGGAGCTGAGACTTTCCCTGGCGACTGTCCGACCTGCTCGTCAAAAAAGGCGGTGCATCTTCCTGCACCGCCTTTTTCAACTCCTCAATCCCGATGCCTTGCGAGCGAGCACCAGGCCGCGAGAATCGTGAAGAGCGTCACGCCCGCCATGATCTCAAGCGCAGGATGAATCGAACCGCCCGTCTCGAGCCTTCGCATGACGATCTTCCCGCCGGCTCTCGCCCATTCGCAGGCAAAGAGCACGTGAAGAAGTGCGAGAAGGCGCGTGGCGCCCGCACCCTTCACGGCCAGAAGGATGAGTGCGCCAAGCGGCGCGGCCGCAGCCGCAAGCGGCACGCCGTGGTAGAGAAGATGCGCGCAGAAGAGCAGCGTCGAGAGCGCGGGCGGGATCGAGAGCAGCACCTTCCTCATCATGCCATCTCCTTCTTCGCCGCAGTGTTCCTCGGCTTTTCGGGCGCCTTCACCGTGAGGCTCTTCACAAGATGCCTGATGGAAAGCACGGGATGCGATGCCGCAAGACGCGGCCCCGCATGGCGCATGACCTCACGCGCCTGCGCCTTCTCCTTTGCGCGATAACAATGGATGCGGCACTTGGCGCAGACGGGCTTCGACGCACCGTACGGACAGCACGCAAGGCGCTTGAGCGCATACGCGAGGAAGGCGCTGCATTCGGGACAGAGCCCGTCGGGGCGCCCCGACGTGCCGTGGCGGTCCCTGCAATACATCGCCGTCATGATTCGGATCGTCTCCGCCTCCTCGCGAAGGACGGGATCGGTCTCAAGTCTTGCCATGCGAGAATTCGCCTCAGTCATGTGCATCTCTCCTGATCGCCTGTGAAAAAAGGGGATCTTAGTGAACACAGTCTGAGGCTAGCCTTAAGAACGGCACCATCCCCTCCTTCGGAGAGATGCGGGGGCGTCACCCCATCACCTTCGGGATGGCGTCGGCGATGAGTCTCGTGAAACCCCGCCCCGGCACGGCATTGACGCTCACCACCTTTCCCTCTCGCGCGAGGAGCTCGAACTTCACCGCCCCGCCGCCCGCATAGCCGCCTATCCTGCCGGACTTCTCGACCACGCGGTGGCATGGAATGATGACGTGCAGGGGATTGGCGCCGACGGCCGAGCCGACGGCGCGCGAGCCACCCTCGCATCCCGCCATGAGGGCGAGCATGCCGTAGGTGGTGGCGCAGCCGTAGTTGATGTCGGTCAGCACGTGCCAGACGTGCCGCTGAAAGTCGGTGCCGTGAAGACGAATGGGAAGCTCGAAGATCGTGCGCCGGCCCGCGAGGTACTCCATGATCTGCACCTCGGCCTCGTCGATGAGGGACGAGTTGCCCTGCAAGACCGCCCCGGCGCCGCATCGCCCTGCCGTACGGGCGATGATGCGCTCCACTCTTTTGGGCTCTCCCGTGAGCCAGAGCGCAAACACCAGCGCGCCTTCGCAGGCTCCCACTCTCATTTTGCCGAGCGGCGTTTCTATGTCTCGGGTAACGATGACGGCCATGATCTTCTCCTGCAAGCAAAAGTCTGAAGAGATTAGCTTAGCGCAGATCCTCTCCGCGCTCCTCCCCTGCACTTTCGCCGCACGGGACGATCATGAGCGCTGCCAGTATCGTCTCACGTCGCGCGGTCTCGGCAGTCCGCTCACCTTCTCCTCCAGATCGCAAAGGATCTCGTTGGCCTCCTGCAGGATGTCGAGCCTGTAGTGCACGATGCCGCCCTCGACGCGGCGCACGTCGTTTCGCCTCCACTCGGCCGCCAGGCGGTCGACCCACCCCATGGAGCAGCCCAGCACGCTGCGGATGATGCTGCGGGTGAGTACTCGCGGCGCGATCACCTCGTCGCCTTCGAGGTGCCCGAAATGGCTCGTCCAGCTCAGGAGTACGACCTTCATCGCCTGCTCGGAGTTCAGGAGCGTGAGACAGGCGAAGGCAAGGCGGTCGGAGAGCATTGAGAGTTCGCACTGAGTGGCGAGCAGCATGAAGAGATCGGGATTGCGTCTGGCGATTTCGAAGAACTCCCGGTGCTCGCACCAGACGATGGAGGTGGGCAGGATGGCCTCGTAGGCGCCGACTGCGGGACGGTGCGAGAAGATGTTGAGGTTGCCCGTGGCGATGTTGCCGGGCCCCGCGAGGCCGATCTGATTGTCGGACTTTGCGCCGTAGGTGCCGAGCTTGCGCGCGACGAGGCCCTTCTTGACGACCGCGAAACGGCTCACGGGTTCGCCCTCGCGGTAGATCTGCGCGCCGGGCGCGAGCACGGCCTCCTGCCCGATGTTCTCAAGAAGCCTCAGAAGCTCGGGATGGAGCGGCGGGCAGATCCACGGCACGAGCGGAATGCGGTGGAAGTAGTCTTCAATGGGAAGGCATCGGGTGCCAGCAAAGGTCGGTTGGGCGGAGGCGCTCACGGCCGGGCTCCTTCTGGTCGAAAGATCCGCCTTCACGGCGAAGGCAAGGTCTTCATCTGGGTCATTGGGCCTTATTTTAGCCGCCGCACAAACGTTTTGGAAAAAGTCCGCCATCAGAACCCGAAACCGACAAAGCCGGCCGTCTGCGAGGGACGACCGGCTTCGCCGGGCGGCGCATGTACAGGCTTGCGCCGCAGCTGAGAATGGTTCGATTGACGCGCCTTACTTCGCCTTGCCGAACCACTTCATCATGAGCTTGTCGAATTCGCCGTTTTCCTTGAGGGCCTTGAGGGCCGCGTTGAGTTCGGCGGCGAGTTCGGGACGATCCTTGGCGACGACCATGGCAAAGTCGTCGGCGGAGAGCATATCGGGCAGGTGCACGACCTTCTTGGCAAGGCGCGGCTGCTGCGTGAGGATGTAGTCCGTCACGGGCTTGTCGTTGATGACGGCCTCGCAGCCGCCGTTGGCGAGCTCGAGGATGGCATCGCCCGCATTGTTGAACGTCTGGACCTTGGCGTCCTTGATGTCCTTGGCCTTGGCGGCAGCCGTCGTGCCGATCTGCACGGCGAGCTTCCTGCCGTCAAGATCCTTGAAGCCCTGGATCTTGTCCTCGTTGCCCTTGGCGACGAGCACCGTCAGGCCGGACTTGTAGAACGGTTCCGTGAAGAGAACGCGCTTCTTGCGCTCCTCGGTGACGGAGAAGCCGGAGGCGCCGACGTCGACGGATCCGGAGAGCACTGCCGGGATGATGCCGTCAAAGGCCATGTTCGTGATCTTGACCTCGTAGCCCGCCTGCTTGCCCATCGCGCGGATAAGATCCATTTCGAAGCCCGTGATCTCCTGCGTCTTCGTGTTGACGAATTCAAAGGGCGGGAAGGTGGTGTTGGAGGCGACGCGCAGGTCCTTGGCTTCAACGGCGCCGGCGACGAGGACGGCGGTGGCGAGGACGGCGGCAAAGGCTTTCTTCATGAACATTTCGGGTTGCTCCGTTTTTTCTTGTCTTTCGGGATGATCTTCGAAAATCCGTGCGGATTTCGAGAGGCTCAAGGCGCCGCCTGGCGTCTTGGTGGAAAGTTATTCTACCTGTGGCCCTCTGCCCGGAATCCGGGGCGGAGGACTTCCTTCCTCCTAGGCCGCATGATCGAGATCAAACGAAATTTTGGTTTGCCTATTGCCGACAAAAGGCCTGTGCAGGAGGACAAAAGCACCGACCTTCCCTCCCATGACGCACGAAGGCCGACACGCCTTCGCGCGCCGGCCTTCAAGTCAAATGAGCCTGAGGGACTTTTGGTCCTACCAGGGCCACCAGCCCTTAACGGTATCCATCACCTTGTCGGTCATCGGGACGGCCGCCCTGCGGGCCTGGGCCTCGATGGTCGCACGAGCCTCGGGGCTCACGGCGAAGCGCTCGACGGCACCCTCCCAGCCGACGTAGGGCACGCCGTTGTCGTCAAAGGCGTAAAGACCCGTGTGCCTGCCCGTGGCGAGCGCGAGCGAACGCTGGCGCTCGGGCGTGAGGAAGACGCTGCCGTCGGGCATTCTGGAGCCGAGCGCGGCGGAGCGCACGCGCCAGGCGTGCGGACGGGCGGGATCAAGCCAGGCGGGCACGGGCTCGAAGCCCGTGGCGTCGGGCTCGGCGCCTTTCGAGACGTCGCGGCTGCGCACGACGACCGTCACGGCGCAGCCTTCGCCACGACCGGGTTCAAGCGTGGAGATCCCGGCGGGAATCCTGCAGACCGTGTCCTCCTTCTCGAAGAAGACGTCCTGCGTGACCATGTAGCCGAAGCTTCTCAGGTCGGCCTTGGGGCTCGTCCATGCAAAGCGCCAGCCCTCCTTCGCAAACTGCGAAGCGACGGCCTGCACGGTCTTCGCTGCGACGTGCCTCACGACGGCGCGCTCGTCGGCGGCCTCGGTCACGGGCACGAAGCCGAAGTAGTGGACGGTTTCGAGCGGATCCGCGGCCATCACGCTCTTCTCGAGCATGCCGTTGAAGAATCCGCTGCCGCCGCTCGTGAGCAGGTCGACGCCGGGAGCGGCGGCCTCTTCGGGCGTCACCGTCACGGCGCGTCCGCGACCCGCGTCCTCGCGGTCGTGCATGTCGAACGCAAAGACCTTCATCAGGTTCTTGGCGTGGCTTGCGTGCGCGTCGGGGGCCTGCATGCGGTCGATCTCGTCGGCGGTGGGCACGCTCTGGCAGCCCGTGAGAACGGCGGCCGACAGGGCGGCGATGAGAGAAAGGCGGTGCATCATGATGACTCGATTTCAAGGGAAATGATTTTCGACTATACAGGATTGCGGGGACGCGCGCGAGCGCAGGTCGCCTCCGGCGCACGATCGCCTTCAATCGCGCCCTTGAAAATCCGCACATCGTCCCCATATTTACGTGTATCGGGCGCCGTGACGCCCGCACGCAATGGAAATTGCGCTGTTGATATTGGAGAAAAATTCAAAAATGGCACAGGAAGTCCATGGTTTTCAGACCGAGGTCACCAAGCTTCTCGGTCTTCTCGCCAAGTCCCTTTACTCGAACAAGGAAGTGTTCCTCCGCGAACTCGTTTCCAATGCGTCCGACGCCGTCGACAAGCTGCGCTTTCTCTCGCTCACGAAGCCTGAGCTGACTGCCGATGATCCGATCTTCTCGATCCGCATCAAGGCCGATCCGGAAGCAGGCACGCTCTCCGTCATCGACAACGGCATCGGCATGACGCTTGCCGAGGCCAACGATCATCTCGGCACCATCGCCAAGTCCGGCACCGAAGCCTTCATGGCCCAGCTCACGGGCGAAGAGAAGAAGGACTCCCAGCTCATCGGCCAGTTCGGCGTGGGCTTCTACTCCTCCTTCATCGTCGCCGACCGCGTGACGGTCATCTCACGCAAGGCGGGTGCGAGTCCCGAGGAAGCCGTGCAGTGGGAGTCCGACGGCAACGGCACCTTCACCTCCGGCAACATCACCCGCGAGGCCCGCGGCACCGAGATCATCCTTCATCTCAAGGAGGACGAGAAGGAGTTCCTCGGCCAGTGGCGCCTGCGCGACGCGATCACGAAGTACTCCGACCACATCTCCACGCCCGTCTTCCTCTGGGAGAAGAAGGAACCCGTGAAGGAGGACGACAAGGACGTCGTCGAGGCTGAAGTGACGGGCTCCTGGGAGCAGGTCAACGACGCCCGCGCCCTCTGGACGCTTCCCCCGAAGGACGTGACGGAAGACCAGTACAAGGCCTTCTATAAACACCTCACGCACGACTATGGCGATCCCCTCTGCTGGGCCCACAACCGCGTCGAGGGCGAGCTCGAGTACACGTCCCTTCTCTACACGCCGTCCGAAGCCCCGTGGGACCTCTACTCGCGTGAAAAGCAGCACGGCCTCAAGCTCTTCGTGCAGCGCGTCTTCATCATGGACGACGCCGAGCAGTTCCTGCCGAACTACCTGCGCTTCATCCGCGGCCTCGTCGACACCGCCGACCTGCCGCTCAACGTCTCCCGCGAGCTTCTCCAGGAAAGCCGCGTGACGCAGAAGCTCAAGCGCGCCCTCACGAAGCGTGCGCTCGACATGCTCGGCAAGCTCGCGAAGGACGATCAGGAAAAGTATGCCGTCTTCTGGAAGAACTTCGGCGCCGTCATGAAGGAAGGCCCCGTCGAGGACTACGCCAACCGCGACGCCGTCCTCAAGCTCCTGCGCTTTGCCTCCACCAAGGCCGGCACGCCCGAGGAGAACGTAAGCCTCGCCGACTACGTTGCCCGCATGCCCGAGAAGCAGAAGCACATCTACTACCTCACCGCCGGCAACTTCGAGACCGCCGTGAGCTCCCCGTACCTCGAGACCTTCCGCCGCAAGGGCGTCGAAGTCCTCCTGATGACGCAGCGCATCGACGAGTGGATGATGCAAGGCATGACCGAGTTCGAAGGTCATGAGTTCATCCCCGTGACCGCCTCCGACCTCAAGCTCGGCGAGCTCGCCGACAGCGAAGAGGAAAAGAAGCACGAGGAAGTCGTTCGCGAATCCTCCGGTCTCGTCGAACGCATCAAGCAGGCGCTCGGCGACCGCGTCGAAGGCGTGCGCGTCTCCTCCCGCCTCGTCGACAGCCCGAGCTGCCTCGTGGCCGACGCCGACAAGCGCCTCACGCCGCAGATGCGCCGCATGCTCGAGGCCGCAGGCCAGCAGGTCCCCGAGGACAAGGTGACCCTCGAGATCAACCCGTCCCACCCGCTCCTCAAGAAGGCCGAGGCCGAAAAGGACCAGGCGGGCTTCGAGAAGTGGTGCGAACTGATGCTCGATCAGGCCGCCCTCGCCGACCAGGGCACGGTCAAGGACCCCGCCAGGTTCGTGAAGCTCATGAACGAGCTGCTGCTGAAATAAGCTCAGCCCTTACGGACGCAGTCTGACATCAGCCAAAAAGGCGCCTCCCCTCCGCGGGCCGGCGCCTTTTTTCACGGCCTCATCTCATATGTCGACTTGTTTCACCATCAATTCGAGACCCTGAATCGATGCGGCGCACGCTCCCATGCAAAAGACGGCGTCCATTTGCGTGCCCTCAAGGGTGCTTCGCCCCGAAAGCGCTGCGGCGCAGGGCGGCGGGCGCGTTTTGGAGTCGCGTCAGAAGTAGGAGATCGGGCTCTCGAGGTTCTTGAGAAGCGCGAGCACGCTCCAGGCGGTGGACGTGCTAGAGCGCGGGTTCTTCGGATCGTAGGCGGAGTGGAAGAAGAGCTCGCAGTGCATCTCGCCCGCCTTCACGTCGATGTGATGGGTGTTGACGGTGAGGCCGGGTCTGGCGACGAGGCGCACCCTGACATTCGGAGCGTCGGCGGCGGAAGCCGTGGCGGCCGCGACGTTGATGTTCTTCGGGAAGCCCCTGACGGCCTCCTCGACGCCGCCCTCGAAGGCGAGCGTCTCGCGATCGGCGGGGAGCTCAACGCCCATGAGGCCGGGCGCGCCCGAGAGGCTCTGCGGGGACTTGGTGCTCTCGAAGGTCGCCTCCTCGACGCCCATGAGGGCGGCCGTGCGCAGCACGTCGAAGCCGCCGATGGCGCCCGAGGCGACGTGGATGCGGCGGCCCGTGCGCAGCGCCGTTTCGGTCATGCGAGCCTTCCAGTCGGCGTCGGCGAGCGCGCCTGCGGAGACGAGCACGAAGTCACAGCCTGCTTCAAGCACGGCTTCGCCATAGGCCTTTGCGGCGCCGATGCCCGCGATCTCGACGACGAGGTCGGGCTTGTCGGCGAGGAGCTCCTCAAGCGTCGTTGCTGCGCGGCAGCCCGCGTTGGCGGCGAGCGCCTCGGCGTGCGCCTTCGTTCGGGCCATGACGCCCGTGAGCGTCCAGCCCTCGGCCCTGGCAAAGTTCGTGACAAGAATGGTGCCCAAGGCACCGCAGCCGATGACGGCGGCTCGCTTCATGATGGCTCTCCCATGTTTGATAATTCTCAGGAACCGACGGCGACTCAATGAAATCCGCCTCGGTCCGGTGCAGAGAGTCTAGACCGTCGGAGGGGCTTTTCGCCGCCGCGTTTTCCCGCACGGTTCGTGGATGTGCGAAGGGCCGCCCGTCGTCCATCTCCAACAGGCGGCCCTCGCATTGTCGTCAGCAGGCGGAGGCTTCAAACCCCTTCTCGGCTCCCGCCTACTTTGTCGCAGCCTTGGCCGCGGGCTTGGCGGGCTTGACGCCCGGCCAACCGGTTTCGCCCGCGTAGAAATCGGCGAGCGCGTTGATTTCATCGTCGGTGAGCTTCTGCGCGAAGAAGCGCATTTCCTTCAGGACGTCGTTGTCGCGGCGTCCGTCGCGATAGTCGCGAAGCTGTGCGGCGAGATACGTCGGGTTCTGTCCGTGCAGGACGGGCACCTTGCCGTTCGAGCGGCCCTTGCCGGTCATGCCGTGGCAGGCGGCGCAGGGCGTGATCGCGCGGGCGGGATTACCCTTGCGCACGAGCCTTGCGACGTCGACGCCCTCGACGGGCGTGCGACCCTTCTTGCCCACGTCAAACGTTTTGCCGTCGGGGCCGGGGAGCATCTCGTAGAGCGCCGAGACGTCGGCGATCTGCTGGTCGGTGAGGCGCTTGGCGGCAGCCGTCATGATCGCGGCCTGGGCGCCGCCCGTGCGTCGGCCGTCGCGGTAGTCGAGGAGCGCCTTGGCGGTGACCTCGAAGGGCTGGCCCGCGACGTGCGGCCAGTTGGCGGTGGGTGCAATGCCGTTGGGACCGTGGCAGGAGCCGCAGAACTGCTTGCTGTGCACGGCGAATCCGCCCATGACGTTGGCCTTCGGGAGCGAAGCCACGGCCTTGTCGAGTTCGGCGGGCGTGAAGGCTGCGGCCGAGGCGAGCATCGGGAGGGCGGCGAACGCGCTCAAAATCATCAGTCTTGCTTTCATTGTTCTTCTCCGGGATCAGCCGAAACTGTCGGCGGTGATCGTGTTCATCCAGCTGTGCAGGTACTGGGCGGCAAGGGCCTGCTCGGCAGGCTGGGCCTTGAGGTACTGGTAGCGGGCGCGCGTGTTGGTGCGGCCGATCTTTCCGTCCATGATGCGGAAGACGTCGGCGACGAAGAGGCCGTAGTCCTCGCCCGCCAGCGCGTAGCAGGTGTTGGACCAGACGGGCTCGGTGATCTCGCGGCCGGCTAGCTCCTCGACGATCGCGCGCGCGGTAGTCTTGGCCTGGGTGTTGGCCGAGAAGCCCGACTTGGGCATCGCGTCGGCGATCGAGGCGTCGCCGAGCACGTAGACATCAGGAATGATCGTGCTCTCGAACGTACGGCGGTCGATCGGGCAGAAGCCCGTCTTGTCGGCAAGGCCCATCGCGAGCGCAACGTTGGCGGCGCGCATCGGCGGGATGACGTTGATGACGTCGGCCTTGATGACGCCCGCCTCCGTCGTCACGGTCATGGCGCTCGCATCGATGGCGAGCGGGCGCCCGCCCTGCTTTTCCTGCACCCACTCGAGGCGGCAGTCGGGACGTGCGGGCGAGGCGTACTTGTCGAGCCTGGCCTTGTAGTCCGCGGGGATCGAGAAGCCGTAGAGGCGGTTCCAGCCGAGGAGCATCGTCTCGTCGGTCACGAAGTTGTTCTTCGGGTCGGTGACGATGATCTTCGCGGTCGGGTTGTGCTTCGCGCACCACTCGGTCACGAGCGCGGCGCGCTCGTAGGGGCCGGGCGGGCAGCGGTACGGATTAGGCGGTGCGACGAGGCAGAAGGTGCCGCCCTGGGGCATGGCCTTGAGCTGGTCGGCGAGGAGCTGCGTCTGCGGGCCCGCGATCCAGCCGCTCGGGATCTTCGTCGCGGCGAGCTCGGCGCTGTAGCCCGGGATGCCTTCGTAAAGCAGCTCGATGCCGGGCGAGACGATGAGCTTGTCGTAGGCATAACGGCCCTTTTCGCCGATGACGGTCCTGCGGTCCGCGTCGAGGCCGACGATCGTGTCCCGAACCACGCGCACACCGTAGCGGTCGGAGAGCGCGTCGTAGGAGACCGTGAGGTCCTCCATCGTGACGGCGCCCGTGATGAGCTCGGACGAGCCGTAGTGGCGGATGAAGTTCGGGTTGCGGTCGATGAGCGTGACGTCAAGATTCTTGTTGAAGAGCTTGAGGTACTTGGCGGCCGTGGCGCCGCCCACGCCTGCGCCCACCACGACGATCCTCGCGCCGCGGGCGGGTGCGAGGGCCTTGGCGGCAGTCTGGGCCCAGGAGGCGCCGGGCGCCGCGGCGAGCACGGAGAGCGCGAGCGAGGTCATGAGCCGGCGGCGCTGGATGTTGATGGCTTTCATTTCACGTCTCCCTTGATGCGGATGCCGTTGAAGTAGCGGGCCATGCGTTCGAACTCCTCATCGCTGTACCCTTCGGCGATGTGGCTCATGATCGAGGACGGGCGCTTGTGGGAGCGGAACTCCTTCATGGAGGTGATGAACTCCCCTTCGTCCATGCCTGCGAGCGGCACGAAGTGCTCGCCCTTCAGTTCCCCGTACGTCCCGTGGCAGGCGGCGCAGGTGTGCGCGAGCGCCTCGCCCGTGGGATTGCCCGAAAGCTTCGCGGGATCCGGCGCGGCCTGGGAGGCCGCAGCGGCGAGGATCAGAACCGCGGCGCATGTCGTCTTGATGATGTTCATGATCAGTGACTCCTTAACCGTTGACGACGGCGATGCCGATCGCGAAGTAGCCTGCGACCCAGAGGGCGAGCGAGGCGATGGCGGCGACGCCCACGCGCGAGAGCGCGGCGGAGGGCTGGTAGACGCCTTCGGTCTGGCCGCTCTTCCAGGCGAGCGAGAGAAGGTACGTCAGGTTGAGGCCGCCGACGACGAGGAAGGTCGTGAAGAAGATCACGGTGCTCGGCCAGTCCATGGTGATCTTGTAGGCGAGCGCGTCGTAGCCCGAGCCCTCGAGGAGCGTCACGAAGCGGAGCACTTCGCGCAGCGCGGCGAGGACGATCGTCATGACGAGGGTCATGCCGAAGGCCATGTAGTTGCAGAAGATGCAGAGCACGCGCTTCTTCTGGATGAAGCTCATCGCGCCGAAGTAGGCGAGCGGAACGAGGCCGATCCACATCCAGACGGAGCCCGCGAACCAACTCATCGTCTCGGGCAGCGTGGCCATCCAGGCGGCGCCGGCGAGGAGCACCAGGACGGAGCCCACGCGGGCCATGCCGTGGGCGAGGCCCTCGATGAAGTCGACGTAGCCGTAGTCGGTCTCGCCCGAGGAGAGGAGGTAGCGGCGCATGCCGAAGAGCCAGCCTGCCGTCACGGGAAGCGAGAGGAGCAGGAAGAAGAGCAGGCGAGCGGGCGTCACGGAGTGCAGCGACCTGCCGTAGGGCTCGATCTCACCGTTCGGAGCGTACCAGTTCATCCATTCGGCAGGCAGGAGCGACTGGTTGACGACGGCGTGCATGATGAGGCCGCAGACGAGCATCAGCACGAGGCTGCCGGCGAGCCAGACGCCGCCCTTCGGGGCGCCCTCGAGGTGCACGGGCCTGCCGTCGGCTTCATAGCGGTGGTTGAGACCGTAGAAGCGGTAGAGGGCGAGGTAGGCGACCGTAAGGATGGCGAGGAAGCCGAGGAGCCACCAGGCCGAGATCACGTTCGAGGTGTACCAGAACGGGTCGTAGATGACCTGTACGAAGAGGAGCGGCGCGACGCCGAGCACGATGGCGACCGAGACGGCGACCTTGGCGGTCGTGCCGAGGGCGCCCGCGAGGCGCTGCCAGTACGGGTTCTTCGAGAAGGCACCCCAGGCGGCGAGCCCGAGGGTGCCGAGCATCACGTTGACGGCCGTGAGGTGAAGGGCGAAAGTGACGACGCCGAGCACCAAGAAGATGAGCGGGTGTGCGGGCGCGCCGGCGGGATCCGTCAGAGCCATGAGCATCATGTCATTCATTTGGCGGCTCCTTTCTTGGGAAGGATGGATTCAATGTAGGCTGCAAGGGCGCCGCGCTCGGCTTCGGGAAGCGGGACGGGCGGCATGTAGACCGAGTGGCCGCGGTAGAGGCCCGCACCGAGGTAGTCGGCGAGGAAGGCGCGGTCGGCATCGGCCGGAAAGAAGCGCTCGAGGAGGCGCATGCCGGTGGACGTGAGCGAGTGGCAGTTGCTGCAGAGCGTGAGTGCAAGCGCACGACCGGCCTCGACCTCGTTTTCAGGCGTCACCTTGCGAAGATGCTCGGGCATGAAGGGGTGCGTGGCGAGAACGCCCTTCTCAGCCATGAGCGGAAGTTCGGAGCGGATGCCCAGCGCGGGGACGTCGCGGCCCACGAGCTGGTTGCCGTAGACGTACTGGCCGGCGACCCAGGGCTTGCGCACGATTTCGCGGGCGGTCTCCTCGGGAGCGAGGCCGAGCACGAGGATGACGACCGTCATCACGCCGGCGAGCCAGGGACGGAGCACCTGCGGCTTCCACGCGGTGACGAGGAAGTAGAGGACGGAGACGCCGATGGAGGCGGCCATCATCATGCCGAAGCTTTCGGGAAGCCTCATCGCCATCGTCTCGTAGGCGATGTCGGGGAGCGTGGTCATGTACCAGCGGAACGCGAGCCAGCCGCCGATGACGCCGAGGATGCCGGCGCCCGACAAGACGCGGGCGATCATGGCCTTTTCCTCGCTGTCGGCGATGCGGCCAGCGACCATGCCGCCGACGACGCCCGTGATGGTGAGCATGAACATGAAGCGGGCCGTCATCTGGGCGAAGGTGTTCTCACCGAAGAAGGCGTTGAGCACGCCGCCCGTCTGGTGCCAGTCGGCCTGGCCCGGCCAGAGCATGAAGGAGAGGATGCCGACGATCACGAGGAGCGTCGCGACGGACGCCAGCCCGAAGATGATCGAGATGCGGGTGTGGGTGCGCGGATCCACACGGCCCGCCAGATAGACGAGCAGGTAGACGCCGATCACCTCAATGACGAAGAACACCCATTCGCTCGCCCAGAGCCAGACGAAGGAGTGGATGAGCGCCGAGATCCCGCGGGGGGACGCGATCGTGGCGGCGAACCAGATGCCCGGACCCGTGATGGAGCCGAGCACGTAGCTGAAGATGAGGAGGAAGAGGCCGTAGCGGCGGATGAAGGCGAGGTAGGCGGGCTTGTCCCTCCTCACCGCAAAGTTGGCGAGCCAGGCGAAAAGCACCGCGCCGCCGACGGAGGCGTGAGAGAAGAGGACGTGGATCGTGGCGATGAAGCCGATGATCCAGCCGCTGCCCACGCCGGGTTCGAACCAAGTCGGATAGAGTCCGAGCATGACGAGCTCCTGTTGCATAAATGGTTTTTAATTGCTTTGGAGAGGCGCGCCCGCCCTTGCGCTTCGGCCTGGGGATCCGGGGTACTCGCAAAATCAAGGCAAAGCGCCCTCTCCGACTTGATTCGATTGTAGTTTTCCCTCATCCGCAGCCGCATTGTGGGTTAACCCTAAGTCAACGTTTTTCAAGAACGTTCATCCACCCACGTCCCCAATAGAGAATGATTCCTAAACGAAACTGCCACAGGCATTTTCAGGGGATCTAATCACAAAGTATCGGATTTCGTCGGCTTTAGTAGTTAACTCACTCATGCTTTTGCACCTTCCGTTTTCAGAGCATTTTAGTCTTGCATTATCGCCTCATTAGTCTCGATCGCCTTCTGCGAAGAAGACGAACGTCGCGCCACGCCGGCGCCGACGTTTCCGTCCTTTTGTTTTCCGCTTCAAACGCGCCTCTAAAAGGCGTTTCTGAAAGGAGAAGCATCAGGAGCCTTCAAAATCACGTTCCATGAATTTGACGAGCAACGCCCTTTTCGTCTACGATTCACTCCAACAATTTTTAGAGAATGGCAGCAACCACAGGACCGCACGCCCTTCAACAACCCTTTTCTGGAGTCTTCTCATGGAACGCTTCATCCGCCCGATGGCCCCGGGCTGGTTCGCCTCCGTCATGGGCACGGCCGTCACCAGCCTCGCCCTCACCCTCGCCTCCCACGCGGCCGCGGACGCGGGTCCCGCGCTCGCCGACCCCGTGGCTCTGGCGGCCTCCGCCCTGCACTGGCTTGCAATTGCTATGATGTCGGTGCTTGGCATTGCCGCCGTCTATCGTCTCATCCGTCACGGGGACGCCGTGATGGAGCAGCTGCGCCACCCCGTCGAGGGGAGCTTCTATGCGACCTTCCCGATCGCGATGCTGGTGATGGCGGCCGTGTGGACGATCCGCGGGGTCTCGCCCGCCCTGATCGCGCCGCTCTGGTGGACGGGTGCGCTGGGCACCTTTGCCGTGAGCTACGTGGTGCTCTTCGGGCTCTTCACGAGCGAGCGCCTCAAGCTCGGCATGGTGACGCCCGCGCACTTCATCCCGGCCGTGGGCCTCGTGGTGATCCCCGTTGCGGGCGCCCCGCTTGCCGCCGCCTCCGAAGGCGTGCTGCGCGAGCTCGCCTTCGCCCTCAACATGACGGGCTTCGGCGCAGGCGTCTTCATGTATGTCGGCCTTCTCGCGCTCACGATGGCGCGCCACTTCCTCGGCGCCCCCGTCGAGGGCAAGATGACGCCCACCCTCTGGGTGCACCTGGCGCCGCTGAGCGTCATCCCGCTCTCGATGCTCGCGCTCCTCAAGACCACGGGCGACGCCTCGCTTCTGCGCTACGGCTCCCTCGTCGCGGCCGCCTTCCTCGGCGCCGCCCTCTGGTGGCTCGTGCTCGCCGTCTCCATGACGATCCACAACCGCCGCCAGGGCAAGCTCCCGTTCGCACTCTCCTGGTGGGCCTTCGTCTTCCCGATCGGCGCCTGCTCGGTGCTTGCCTACCGCGTATCCGAACTCCTCGCGCTTGAGGTCCTGCCCCTCGTCGCGAGCGGACTCACGCTGCTCGCGCTCTTCGTCTGGTCCGCCACCGCTCTCGGCACCGTCCGAGGCATCCGCACGGGCGCCATCTTCGCACCCGCACACTGACGCAGGCAGCCTCGCCTCCGCCGTCTTCCCCCCCTCAGGGCCCCTCCGCCACCATGGCGCAGGGGCCCTTTTTCCTTTCCACGCCCCGCGCCTCCTCAATCCGCATCATTCTTCGTTTTCACCGAACGTCCCCTCCCCTAATTCCGACGCATTTGGCGCCGTTTGCCTGTAGTTCCCGCGTCAGAAGACCGCCTAATAGCCCACCACTATCGCATTTCATCTCACGATTTCTCGTCAGATTGACCACATCAACATTCGGCATTTCCTCCGATTGAATGCCTCATCATTCCGCAAAACATCCGAACGTACAGATCTGCCTGCTCACCGTGCTCTTCTTCTGAAGCGCTTCTGACGCGTGAAGCCCAAGCGGGCCCGTCGGCAATGCCACGGGCCCGCTTTTCTCATCTATTTTCAGTCATTCGGCAATGGACGGGACGACGGATCAGGTGCGGTAGACGGGCGCGCTGATCATCGTCTTGAGCTTGTCCTCCCAGACGGCCTCGGGCGAATCGCCCGAACCGGCTCGTCCGGCGTAGATCACGACGGGCTTTTCGTCGAGCGACTCCTCGGGATGTCTGACGGGGAGCATCTGCACGGCGTTCCTGAAGCAGATGTCGACGCAGAGACCGCAACCGATGCATTTCGAGGGCGTCACCTTCGTGAGCGTGATGCCGTTGAGCTTTTCATCCTCAAGCGCCGCGGTCGGGCAGACCGTCGGACACAGTCCGCAGGCCTTGCAGGCCTCGTTGTCGATCTTCGGCGCCCAAAAGCCGGGACGCCCCGGCGCCTCCATCATGCCCGACAGAGCTTCAGTCCCCTTTTTCCTTGCGCTCTTCAGAGCCTCGAGCCAGCGGCCCCTTGCCGGCGGCACCGTGCGAAGAGGCACCGTCTCGAGCCAGGCCAGCGAGGCCTCGTCGAAGGGAATGTTCTCACCTGCGTCAAGCTCCGCCTTTCGAAGCAGGCGTCCCCAGAACTGCCGCCTCCCCGTATCAACAGACTTCGGCGCCGCATGAATCTCCTGCGTAATTTCAGGGGTAACGCGCGAAAGCACGGCCTCCCATCTTCTCATCCGTTCAAGGGGATCGGACGAGACGCCTCTTCTCGCGCAGCGCCTGCAGTCGCCGTGGATCACGTGGAGCGTGCAGGCGCCGCCGGTTCGAGCGGCAAGCGAGGCGACGGGAGACATGTCCATGGTTCCGAGACAGGCCGTCGTGAGATCCGCCATGCGCCTTGCCTCACCCGCAGCCTCCGCACAGGCGATCGACAGCATGTCGGCGTCCTTCAGGCGCTCGAGGAAGGCCCTTTCCTGCGACGCGCCCGGCGTGCGCATGTAGAGCGCCTCGGCGGGACAGACGGCGGAACAGGCACCGCAACCCGTGCAAGAGGCAGCATCGATCTCCACGCTTCTGCTCTTCACAGAAACGGCGTGAACGGGACAGGCCTCGGCACACTTCGTGCACGATGAGGCCTGATGCAGCCTTCTGACGCAGCGCCTCGCCACGAGCACCGGCGCTCCCGCAGGCGCACCGTCAAGCACCCCGTCCCCACGGGCCGCCGCCATCATTTCTTCGAATACGGGCATTCACTCCTCCTCAAAGTCCAAGCGTCTCCGCAATGGAAAACGCCACTCTTCTTCCGTCCGCCACAGCCTCAACGGCAAGAGCGGGTCCCCGCACCGCATCGCCGCCGGCCCAGATCTTCGGCACGCCGGTTCGGCCCTCGGCGTCAACGAGAATGCGGTCCGATTCATCATAGACGACGCCCTCGGCAGCCAGACGTTCCAATCGCACGCACCTTTGACCAAAGGCCACGACGGCCGTCGTCGTCCCGATCGACAAGCGTTCGCCCGTTTCGACATTCTCAAGCACGAGCCCCGTCAGCACGCCGTCCGCATCAGCCTCCGCAGCGACAGGCGTCACGTGCGGCATGAAGACGACGCCTTCCTCAAGAGCGTGCCTGACCTCGCGCCTTGATGCCCGAAGTTCCTCCGTCCCGCGCCTGCAGGCGACGATCGTCTCGGAAGCGCCGAGCCTCACGGCCGTGCGAGCGCAGTCAAGCGCCGTATCGCCGCCACCGAGCACCACGGCCCGCTGTCCCGCCAAAGTCGACTTGTTGCCTGAACCCGACGCATTCTCCTTCAGGAAGGCAAGTGCGTCGACGAATCCCGTGCGCACCTCTGCCGCGAAGGACGGCATGACGGCGCGTCCCGCGCCTGTCGCCACGAATACGGCGTCATGACGGGCAAGCACCTCGTCGACGATCCTGCCGTCGAAACGCGTGCCAAGCCTGAAGGCGACGCCCGCCTTTCCGAGCACGGACAGGCGCTTCTCAAGCACGTTCCCATCAAGCTTGAAGGCGGGGATGCCATGGGCGAGCAGTCCGCCCGCCTCTTCGTGCGCGTCGATGACGGTCACGGTCGCGCCGAGTCTGGCGAGCATGTCGGCGCAGGCAAGGCCTGCGGGACCCGCGCCCACGACCGCAACGGAGGCCTTTCTGTTCGGACGGCGGCGCTCAAGGTGCGCACCTCTGGCAAGCGCCGCATCCGCGGCTGCGCGCTCGACGGCTCCGATGGCAACGGGGGCGCCGGAGCGACCGAGCGAGCATGCGCCTTCGCAAAGTCGCTCCTGAGGACAGATGCGTCCGCAGATGTCCGGAGCGGCGCCCGACCTGACAAGCAGACGCCCTGCCTCGGCAGCCCTGCCTTCAGCCATCAGGGCCATCATGTCGGGAATCGGATTTCCGAGAGGGCAGGCCGCGACGCACTCGCCGCAGCGCAGGCACCTCGACGCCTCCTGCATGGCCTCGCGAAGGGAGAGCCCCTCGACCGTCTCGGCGAAGGTCGTCCTTCTGGCCTCAACGGGAATCGCCTTTTCAGGAACACGTGGCGGCAGGAGCACCTTCACCGCTACGGCACCTTCACCCGCAGACGAAGCCGCTCTGGCGGCGGCCTTCCTCTCGAAGGCGGGGAAATGAATGGCGTGCGTCGGGCAGGCGTCCGCGCATGCTCGGCACTTCGTGCACCTGGCGTCGGTCCACGGCGTGTTGCCGCCCCTCGGATCGAGTCCCTCGGGGCATGCATCGCGGCAGACGCGGCAGTCGATGCCTGCCGAGGCTGCACAAGCCTCGAGCTTCACGGCAGGACGGAAGGTCCTGTTGAGGCGCGCGAGAATCGTCATGACGGCGCCGAGCGGACAGAATGCATGGCACCAGCGGCGAAGCACGAACAGCTCAAGAATGAGAAAGCCCGCAAAGAAGACGATGGAGAGCGAAGGCTCGTTGAATTCGAAAAGACGCCAGAGTGCGATCACGAGCGCAAACGTGAGCCCTACGGGACAAATGAGGCAGAAGACGGGAAATCCGAAGACGGCGGAAGAAGCCAGTGCGCCTCCGAGCACCCAAAAGGGGCCCGTGCCCGGATTGCGTCCCGCCCGATCGGCATCCGTCCGCCCGTCAGTCGACGCGACTTCGTCGCCCTTTCCTCCTGAGATGCAGGATGCGCACGCAGACGGCGTGCAGGCCGCGGTTTTCGAAGAGCACGCCCCCGCCTTTTCGGCGGGCCGTTCGTCCTTCATGCCCGTGATGCGGCGCAGAAGCGGCACGGGACAGACCCAGCCGCAGAAGATCCGTCCGAAAAGCACGACGACGGCAGCGACGACCAGCAGTCCGAAGAAGGCCTGCGGCAGGAAGGTCCTGTCGGCGAGCATCGCCTCGAGCACACCGAGCGGACAAACTTCGGCGATGCTGCCGATGCCGAAGGACGACAGGGTGCCCCAGCCCGTGTGCCAGGCGAGGCCGATGCCCGTCATGACGATGAATGCGGCTGCGGTGAGGCTGCGAAGGCGCCTGCTTCCCGCGTTCTTCACGGGAGCGTGCTTCGAGGCGCCGCGTGCGGACGTTTCATTTCTCTTCATCTCATGCCTCCTCTTGCGTCGCCCTCTGCATCGCCCTGACCGCCGGCAGAAAGCGGGCGCACGACGATGCCGCGCAGGCGGCCTCCCCTGTAGGCCTGATAAACGTTGGCGGGGCAGATCTGCTCGCACTTGCCGCAGCCGTTGCAGAGTCCAGGATCGACCACGGGCCTGTTCTGCGCATCAAGCGTGATTGCGTCATAGGGGCACGCCTCCTCGCAGGCCGTGCAGGCCGCGGTTCTGAGCGCGATGCAGGTCTCGGTCACATGAGCAAGACCTATCTTCTCCGTTTCGGGATCAAAGTCCCTGATGGCGCCCGTCGGACAGACTTCGGCGCACTTGCGGCAGAAGTCGCAGAAGCCGCCGTGGAAGTTCATGACGGGCGTTCGCATGACGAGGAGCCCCTCAGCGAACCCGCCCACGCCGATGACGCCCGTGTGGCAGACGCTCCGACACCGGTCGCAGCGAAGACAGAGCGCCTTCATGCGCTCCTCCGCCGATCCGGGAGGCCTGACAAGAGGCGGCCTCTCGCCTTGTGCGGCGGCCCCGAGTGCAAAAAGACCGGCCACGCCGGCCGCCCCTGCAATGAAGCCCCGGCGGTTCGTCGTCCGGTCCTTGAGTGCCGGCGTCCGGGCCGGTTCCGGATTTCTTCTTTTCATAAGCCCGTCTCCGTCATGCGCGAACGCGGGTCGGACGCCCGCGCATGTCCTTTCCGTATTCCGCAGCTGGGACTTCGGGAGTCCCGTCCGCCGCGGACCGCCGGACGTCGTCTCAGGCCTTCAGGTCCTCGAGAAGTCCGCCGTCCATGCGGATGAATTCGTCCGTGACCTTTGCGAGCCCGCGGTAGAAGTCCGTGAGCGCAGTGACCGTCACGTCGGCCGTGAAGCGAGGCACCCAGTTGAGGAGATGCTTCGTGAGGAATGCGTGCTGATCGGCAAGCGACGCCTCAAGCGCCTGCTCGTCGTCCGCCTCAAGAGCCTCAAGAGCCCTGCCCGCAAGAATCGCCATGAACTCGCATTCAAGGCCGATCTGGTCCTCGTGCATGTCGGCCTGCTCGCCGCGCTCGAGCCCGTGCTCACGGTAGATGCGGCAGACGTCCTCCCAGGCGTCCTGCATCACGAGTCTTCCGGGACTCGTATAGACGGATTCGAACGGATAGGAGACGAGGCCGTCGGCAATGCCCGCACCGAGGAAGGTGTGCGCATAGTCGACTGCGAGTTCCGTCACGGGATCCTCGGACTTCGGGTCCCGGAGCCAGTCCGCGATGAGCCTGAAGCCCTCGCCAAGTCCGCCGTCCTCCTCGGGGAAGCCCGCTGCACCAAGCCCGTCAAGCAGGTCCTTGTCGGCCTCGGTCTTGTAGAGGCGCGCGAGCAGCCTGTACATGCTTTCCCTCTGGGCGAGGATTTCGCGAAAGGCCGCCTTTTCGTTCTGATTCATGATGATGTGCCTTTATGTGTTGTTGATGCGCCGGGTCAGCGTGCGAAGAACTGCCAGGCAGGAAGGCCGAGGCACTGCACGGTCCACTGCAGGAGCACGGCACCCGCCGCAATCGAGATGAAGCCGCAGGCCGCGGGGAGGAGTCTGCCGCGCGAAGGAACCGCGCAGACAAGCGGCACCAGTGAGCCGAAGACGACGGCGCCCGCGAAGAGCCCCGTCAGATCGCCGCCCGCCACGCGCGAGAGCACGGGTGCAGCGCCGTCCGAGACGACGGTCGCGGCAACGTAGGCCGCGAGCGCCGCCAGACTGAGGAGCGCGGCGAATGCCGAACGCTTCCTTTCGGAGGGTTCCGCCTCGTCCGAGACCTCGCTGAGAACCTCGGCCGCAAAGGCTCCGCCCGCCAGGCACCAGGCCGCATAAGGAAGCACGATCGCGATCGTGTTCCAGCCTGCGCGCCATGGCATGTAGAAGGCCGAGCCCACGGCCGCGGCCGTGCATAGCGCAAGGAGCGCGCCCGCACGGGCGAGCATGTGCGTGGTGCCCGCCTCGGCCCTGCGCAGCAACGCGACGAGGTAGGCCGCGAGGACGACGGCCGTGAGGCCCGTCGTCACGAATTCGCGAAAGATCCCTGTCGAGGGATGGGCGAGCGCACCGAAGATGAGCTCGGGCCTCCCCAGATGGAGGACGGCGCATGCGCCGCCCGCCGCGAGGAGTGCGAGAGCGACGGCGGCCGCCCACGCCTGGACTGCGATCGGCAGGGACTTACGCTCCCCTGCAGCGAGCGCAGCGGCAAGGCCGGTGCCCGTCAGGACGAATGCAGCAAAGCCGATCAGCAGCCAGTCGTTTCCCATGTCAGATCCTCCCCTCGGGCTCAGTTCTCGACCATCTTCGGCGGATTCACCTGCCATTCGCCAGTCTTCTTGTGAAGAATGTAGCGCACGGTCGGGTGGTTGCCGCTGTCGGGCATCGAGTGGACGTTCTCGGTGCCTGCGGCGGCGAGAACCTTCGAGACGTCGCTTTCGGGATCGTCGACGTCGCCGAAGAAGCGCGCCTTCGCGCAGCAGACCTTCACGCAGGCGGGCTGGTCGCCGACCTCCTGCAGGTGATGGCAGAGCGTGCACTTCTCAACCACCTTGGCCTCGGGGTTGTAGGAGCGTGCGCCGTACGGGCACGCGGCCATGCACATCTTGCAGCCGATGCATTTCTCCTTGTTGACGAGGACCTGTCCGTCCTCGGTCTGGTAGGTGGCGCCGGTCGGGCAGACCTTCACGCACGGCGCGTCCTTGCAGTGCTGGCAGACGGTCGGGAGGAAGTACTGCGTGAGGTCCGGGAACTTGCCCATCGGGCCGATCGAGAGTACCTTGTTGTAGTGGACGCCGAGCGGGACGTTGTTTTCCTGCTTGCATGCCATTTCGCACGCGAAGCACCCGATGCAGCGGTCGAGGTCGATTACCAAAGTCTTGTGTGTCATGATTTAGAGCTCCGGATTCTTCGTCGTGTCGGTGGGCTGCGGGAGCCAGGCCTTGAACTGCTCGGGCTTCATCCAGACGCCCTCGGGCGCGCCTTCGGGCGCCTTGCGGATGCGGATCTGGAAGCCGCGGAGCGTGATCGTGCCGACAATCCTGTTGAAGGGCGCGTCATTCTTCGAAAGCACGTTGACGTTCATCTCACGCCAGCCCTGCGTCTTCGTCTTGAGGGTTTCCGGGAACCAGAAGCGCTCCATGTAGACGACGCCGACGGGGATGCCTTCAGTCACGCGGCACTTGCCGCGGATCTTGCCGCGCTTGGACTCAAGCCAGATCCAGTCGTCATGGGCGACGCCGTACTTCTTCGCATCGACGGGATTGACCCAGGCCTCGGGCACGGGATAGAGCTCGCGCATGTAGGGGTTGTTGCGAAGCGTGCCGTGGTGGAACATCGGCAGGCGGCCGTTCGTGAGAACGAGCGGGAACTCCTTGGCAATGTCGCGCAGCGGGCTTTCCGCAGGCTCTGCGTACCAAGGCAGCGGATCATAGTCGACCGAAACGGGCGGCACTTCGTCAAGCGCGTAGGGCTTGCCGGTACGGCCGAGCTCGATCCAGACCTCGCCGTAGAGCTCGAGCTTCTTCGAGGGCGTGCCGAATCCCTTCGGAAGGCCCGTCTTCTTGTCGGGCTGCTTGTAGACGTAGTACGTGTTCCACTTGTCGTAGGGCATGTACGGGAACGGCTGCTTTTCCTTGAACTCCTTCCAGGTCATGCCGATGTTGGCGAGGCGTCCGTCGAGGAGCTCCTCCATCGAATCCCAGTACGCGAGGTCCTTCTTCATGAAGGCGGGATCGCAGGCGCGCCTGGCATTTTCGTTGCCGAGCTCGGCGCACTTCTTGATGAGCTTCGACCAGAAGAGCGTCTCGTCCTCGGTCTCCCAGACGTGGGCCACGGGCTGGCGCGCGAAAACCCAGTTCATGCACTCGACGAGCATGTTGGTCTCGAGCCATTCGGTGGCGGGCAGCAGGATGTCGGCGTAGCAGGAGAAGGACGTCGGATAGAGGAACATGTGGACGATGAGGTCCACGTTCTTCGTGCCTTCGATCCAGTCCTGAGCGTGTCCGTTGACGACGAACTTGTTGCCGGAGCGTTCGAGCCAGACCTTGATCGGATACGGCTTGCCGGTCTTCATGGCCTCAAGGACGGCGCTCGGCTGTGCGGCGTCCCACTGCATCAGACCCTTGTGCTCGTTCGAGCCGAGGCGCTTCTTGAGCTGGCCCTTCGGAAGGAGGTACGAGCAGCGGGTGGCGAGGGAGCCTGCGGGGACGATGTTGGTGGAGGGGTTGCGCTGCATGAGGGCGCCCGGACTCTCGACGTTGCCGCGCAGGGCGTTGAGGATGACGCTGCCCATGGCGGCCTCGACCGAGTTCTCGTTCTGGTCGGTCGCCACGCCAAGCGCGACGCCAGCGGGGCCCGAGCAGTAGAGCTTGATGGCCTCCTCGATCTTCTTCGGATCGAGCCAGCAGACCTCGGCCGCCTTTTCAAGCGTCCAGGGTTCGCAGCGTTCGAGCAGGAGGCGCCAGCCGGTCTTGTACTCGACGCCCTTCCAGGTGAAGGCGCCGTCGAGGGCGGGATCGAGCGCATCGTCCCACGGATAGGCGATGGGCTTGGGCGAATTCGTCTTCTTGTCCCAGACCACGTAGGTCTTGGCGTCGCCCATGCCGAGGTCGGCGGCGCGCACGAGCAGCTTCGTCTTCACGTTGACGAGATACGGCAGGTTGGTCCAGCGCATCACGAATTCATGATCGTACAGATCCTTCTCCATGATGTACTTGGTCCAGCAGAGCATAAGCGCCACGTCGGTGCCTGGACGGATCGGAAGCCAGACGTCGGCCTTGGCGGCGTCGGGCACGAAGCGCGGGTCGATCGAGACCGTCTTGACGCCCTTGGCGCGCAGGTCCGAGAGCGCACGGCCGCCGCCCGCGGGGCAGCTGTAGGAGACGTCCGTGCCCCACATGACGAGGCACTTCATCTCGGTGTTGGGATTGTAGACCTCACGCGCCTGTTCGTCGGCGATCGACGTCGTCGGGCCGCCGTACATCATGTGGTAGGCGAGCGTGCGCGGCAGGAAGCACTGGGCGCAGCCCGGCTCGTAGAAGTTCGGCGTGCCGAAGGCATTCGCAACGCGCGGAATGCCGCGGAATGCGGGGTTGCCGCCACCGCCCGTCGAGAAGAGGACGGATTCGGCACCGTATTCGCGACGGACCTCCTCCATCTTGCCGGCGATCGTGTCGATCGCCTCCTTCCAGGAAATGCGCTTCCACTTGTTCTCGCCGCGCTTGCCGACGCGCATGAGCGGATACTTGTTGCGGTTCGGGTGATAGAGCGCGCTGATGCCGGCCAGGCCCTTGGCGCACATGGAACCGTGGCTCATCGGATAGTCGGGGTTGCCCTCGAGCTTCACCACGCGGCCGTTGCGCACGTGCGCAAGAACGGCGCAGTTGTGAATGCACGCGCGACAGCAGGTCTTGACGATCTTCGTCTCGCCTTCGATCGTGCGTGCGGCGGGGGCGGCCTTCGTCTTCACCAGGCCTTCAGCGGCGGAGGATTCAACGGCGGCGGCAAGCCCGGCGGCGGCCGAAGCCTGCAGGAATGTTCTGCGGTTGAGTTTGGAGAGGTCCATACTCTTCTCCTTCTGGGGTCTCGATCGGGGTGCCGGCCTTCGACGGGTATCGGGGGGTCTCTGCCGGCAGTCCGGACGCGGGCGCATCGCCCTGCGTTCACTGAAAGTTTCGCCTTCCGCCATGCCTGCAAACAGTCTAAAATTGATTGAAACCTTGCATTTTTTCCAAATTCCTGAAATGAACAGCGGAGCAGACAAATGCAGCCTCTGCACGTCACGATCCCGAAAACCCTTTCCCTCTAGGCGATTTCGGCCTGTCTCATCCGAAAGGACAAGACGGCCTCGTCCGAAATGCATCAGGGTTTCCACCTGAATTTTCAGGGATATTCCCATATGAGGAACATGGTCATGGCCGAGCTCAGAAACGATCTTGCGGCCTGGCGCATTCTGCTCGCCGCGGTGCGCACGGGAAGCATCAGGGAGACCGCCCTGCAGGCCGACCTTCCCGCCGCAAAGGTCTCCCGCATCATTTCGGAGCTCGAGCGCGAACTCGGATTCGAGCTCCTCGACCGCTCGACGCGTCCGATGAAGCCCACGCCCAGCTGCAGGGACCTCGTCGAGGGCATGACTCCGCTGCTCGCGGGCTTCGACCGGATGTGGGAGCATTTTTCGAAGAAAGAGGCGATGAGGCACGTCTCCTTCGCCGCCCCGATCGACCTCTGCCGCCTCTACTTCTCGGCACTCGTCGCGAAGTGGGCCGATGCGCATCCGGGAATCACCTTCGACATCCGTCCCGAGGCGACGGCCGACGACGTGCGCAACGGCCTCGTCGACGTGGCCGTCATCAACTACGTTCCGCTTGATGCGACGGGCCTCGTGCTGAGGCGCTACAACTCGAGCCGCACACCCCTCCTTGCGACCCCCGAGTACATCCGCGCGCACGGCGCGCCCTCTTCACCCGAGGACCTCGCGCAGCACACGGGACTGCTGCTTGAGACCGTCATGCATCCGCCCACGCAGATTCTGAAAAAAAACGGCGCCGCATCCCCCATCCTGCGCTGGAAGGAGGTCTTCACAACCCACGACCAGATGACCCTCAGGGAGCTCGTCCTCTCCTCGCTCGGCATCACGGTCGACCTCTATGCCGGACACGTCCTGCCTGAAATCCGACGCGGCCGGCTCGTGCCGATCATGCCGGGCTGGCGACGCGAGCCCTGGCAGATGTCCGTCGTCACCCGCTGGGAGGACGAGGCGCGCTCGAAGGCGCTCTCCGACTTCGCCGCCTACGTTGCGCTTGAGGCCGAGGCCACCTGGGCACCCATCCGTGAAGAGACCAACCGTGTCGTCGAAGAAGCCTTCCGCCGCCGTCTCCGGTCCTGAGTCCACGTCATGAATGTTCTCGACAACCTCAACGCCTGGCGCGCCGTCTCGGCCGCCGCACGCACGGGCAGCGTTACCGCTGCCGCCGAGCAGCTCGGCATCGAACTCTCCAAGTGCTCTCGCCTCGTCTCAGGCATGGAGCGCGAGATGGGCTTTGCATTTTTCGACAAGAACACGCGCCCCTATCGTCCGACGCCGCAGCTGAGGGCCTTTCTCGCCGCGTTCGAGCCCGCGCTGCGCAACCTTGAAAACGCGCGCGCACTCCATCAGGCGACGGGCGAGAAAATGCGCATCCGCTTCGCGGCTCCGATCGAGATCTCCCGCCTCTACTTCTCGAAGGCACTAGTCTCCTATGCACGGGAGCACCCGAACCTCTCGTTCGTGCTCCAGCCCGAGGCGACGCTCGCCGGGCTTCGCGCCGGCGCCGTCGACGCGATCGTTCTGAGCGACGTGCCCGCCGTCGCCGAGGATCTCGTCGTTCGCCTCTACCACGTCACCTCCACCTGCGTCCTCGCGACGCCCGCATACCTGAGGCGACACGGCACGCCGCAAACACCCGCCGACCTTGTGCGCCACACGGGACTGCTGCTTCGCACCGTCAACCTCAATCCCGTGAGACGCCTCTACAGGGACGGGATCGAGTCGGAGATCCTCGAATGGAAGAACGTCTTCATCACGCACGACCAGATCGCGCTCAAGGAACTTCTCCTGGAGGACAGAGGCATCGCCGTCGACCTCTCGCTTGCGCACGTTGTCGAGGAGCTCGAGTCGGGGCGCATCGTCTCCGTGATGCCTGGCTGGGAGCGTGCTCCCTGGCGCATGTGTGTCGTCACGCTCAGAGAACGCGAGGAAGCCTGCCCGCCGCTGAGACTCTTTGCGGAGGCCGTCGCCCTCAGGACGGGCGAAGACTGGATCGCCTACACCGAGCGCGGCCGCGCAGCCATTGCACGCGCAGGCACGCCCTGAGCAAACGACGGATCACGACCGCCCTCGCACGGTGGAAAAAATTGGGGCCCGCTCTTTCGAACGGGCCCCGTCCCCACTCCACCTGTCCGGATAGACTCACATCCGGACCGGAAGAAACTGTTGCAATCCGCTGATGCTTACTGAAGCGACGTCACCTCGGCGGACTTTTTCGCGAGCATGACGGCGACTTCGGCGCCCTTGTCGAGCGACTTCACGGGAATGCATTCATAGACGCCGTGAAAGTTCATGCCGCCCGTGAACACGTTCGGGCAGGGCAACCCGCGCACGGAGAGGCGCGCGCCGTCGGTGCCGCCGCGGATCGGCTCCTCCTGCGGCTCCATGCCGCAGGCGCGATAGGCCGCGCGCACAATCTCGAGCACCTTCGGGGCCTTGTCGAGATAGGGCTTCATGTTCTCGTAGCTGTCCTTGATCTCGAGGGAGAACTTTGCCTCGGGGAACTCGGCGCTCATCTCGTCGACGAGCTTCACGAGGAAGGCCTTCTTCTCCTCGTAGAGCGCACGGTTGTGGTCGCGCACCAGAATGCGCACGACGGACTCGACCACCGTCCCCTTTGCCATGTTCGGATGCAGGAAGCCCTCGTGGCCCTCGGTCGTCTCGGGCGCCTGATCGATCGGCAGGCGGTCGATGAGCCTGGCGGCATAGCGCACGGAATTGACCATCTTGCCCTTGGAGAGGCCGGGATGGACGCCCACGCCCCTGATGGTCACGAGCGCAGTGCCCGCGTTGAAGTTCTCGCTCTCGAGCGTGCCGATTTCGCCGCCGTCGAACGTGTAGGCATAGGCCGCGCCGAAGAGCGGAATGTCGAAGTTTTCCGTGCCGCGGGCCACTTCCTCGTCGGGGGTGAAGCCGATGCACAGGCGCGCATGCGGCACCTCGGGATGGGTCTTGATCCAGGCGACCATCTGCATGATCTCGGCGATGCCCGCCTTGTCGTCGGCGCCCAGAAGCGTCGTGCCGTCCGTGAAGATCACGTCCTGGCCCTTGTACTTCAGGATGTCGGGGAACTGCCCGACACTGAAGACGATGTCCTTCTCGACGTTGAGCGTCACGTCGCCGCCGTCGTAGCGCACGATCTGAGGCCTCGCGTTCGCGCCCGGGGCGTCGGGAGATGTGTCCATGTGGGCGATGAAGCCGATGGCGGGATTGGCCTCGCAGCCCGGCGTTGCGGGAATCGATCCGTAGACCACGCCGCCCTCGCCGATCCTCGCGTCCTCGACGCCGAGCGCCTTGAGCTCGTCGACGAGGAACGCCGCAAGCGCAAGCTCCTTCTCGGCGGACGGCGCGGTCGTGCTCTCACGCACGGACTGCGTGTCAAACGCAACATACTGCAGGAAGCGCTCGGTCGTGCTCATGCTCTCGACGGTGCTCATCGGATAATCTCCTGAGGGTTGAAAGGGGTCCGAAAAACTGATGCCGTGCATTATTCCGACACGGCCGCCGATTTTTTAGGCGGGTTCTCCCTTACCTCCTCAGTGGTACAAAAGCGCGAATTCCCCGATCCTGCGCAAGATTCGGAGCCGTCGTTGCAAAGCAATCCGCAAAAATACGTAAGGGAAATCACATAAATCTTCCTCATAACTCCCCATGGCTCAAAAACGCGCGGATCACTAGGATTCAGAAAATCCCCCCAACCATTCTGGAGACACAACAAAATGACGATCTACGTCTGGGGCGCCATTGCGGTCGTGATTCTCACGCTCGCCGCGCTCATCCGCCGCTATGACACGAAGCTGGTCCTGCTGATTGCGGGTCTGGCGATGTGTTGCCTATCGATGAATCCGATGGCCGCCTTCCAGCAGTTCGACAAGTCGATGACGAACTCGGCGCTCATCATCTCGATCTGTTCGTCGATGGGCTTTGCCGCCTGCGTCACGATGACGAAGTGCGACCTTCATCTCGTTTCCCTGCTCACGAAGCCGCTCAACAAGCTCGGCATCCTGCTTCTGCCGTGCTGCATGATCGTGACGGGCATCGCCTCGGTCGCCATCGGCTCTCTCGCCGGCCTGTGCGCCGCCATCGGTCCGACACTCGTGGGTCTGATGATCCGCGCGGGCTTCCGTCCCGCCATGGCCGCCGCCGTGATCATCTCATCGACGCTCCCGAACTACTGGTCTCCGGGCTCCACCGACAACATCTACGTCGCCAAGCTCGCCAACATTCCCGTGATGGACATGGTCACGTACGTCGCCCCGACGACGCTGATCCTCTCGGCGCTCTCCATCGTCTTCGTAATGATCGTCTGCCTGCTCTTCAAGGACTACCGCAAGGAGGGCTTCGGCTCGACGGGCGTGCATCCTGGCGAAGACATCCAGAAGAAGCTCCCCGACCTGCCTGAAAAGCCGAACCTGCTGATGGCCTTTGCGCCGCTCCTGCCGGTCGTGCTCCTCTTCGTCATCTCGCTGTGCTTCCCCGGCGTGAAGATGTCGGTCGCCACCGCCATGCTCATGGGCCTCATCTACGTGATGATCGTCACGCGCCTCAACCCGCAGCAGCTCTGCTCGAAGTTCTTCGACGGCATGGGCTCGGGCTACGGCAGCATCCTCGGCCTCATCATCGCCGCGGGCGTCTTCGCCGCCGGCCTCAAGAGTTGCGGTCTCATCAGCCTCTTCATCGACTACCTGAAGAACTCCTCCGACGTCGCCAAGCTCGGCGCCTCCTTCGGCCCCTACCTGCTCGGCATCATCACGGGCTCGGGCAACGCCGCCGCGTTCGCCTTCAACGAATCCGTCACGCCGCACGCCCTCGAGTTCGGCATGAAGATCGAGGACCTCGGCTTCATCGCCTGCGTCTCCGCCACGCTCGGCCGCGTCTCGTCTCCGCTCGCCGCCGGCGTCATCCTGATCGCAGGCATCGCAGGCGCCTCTCCGCTCGACGTCGTCAAGCGCTCCATCCCCGTCATGCTCTGCACGATCGGCGCGCTCTACTTCCTCGTCTGACGAATGCCCTCTCTCCTTCGGGCGCGCCTCCCTGCGGCCGAGACCTGAAGTCAGAAAAGCCCCGGGCGGTCCTCCGCACGGGGCTTTCCTTTTGGTCTTTTGCCTTTTTATTCTTTTCCGGCCCTTCCCTTCTCAGGAGATAAAGGCCTGGATGTGGCGATCTGCGTCGCGCATGACGTTGAGCGCCTCCGTGGCAGCGTCCGTCCAGAAGGCGTCGGAGGCGGGATCGGCGCCGAGGTGGCGTCTGATGAGCTCGTCGCAGTCAATCGTCGCGCAGTCGGAGAGGAAGTCCCCGAACGAGCCGCCGCAGGCCGTGCAGCCGTCGGCCAGAAGCCTGCGCCTCAGAACGGCCGCGATGAGGTAGCCCGCCGTGTACTGCCAGTCGTAGTGGGGCTCGCGCGGCAGATAGAAATGAAGCTTGGCGGCCCAGACGTACTGGTCGGACCCTCGGACCGTGTCCGCGAAATAATCCTCCCAGATGGTGTTGGTGAGCTTGTTGATGTCGTTCACCGAGAGGTAGCCGTGCCTTCTCTCCTCGTGGAGCCTGTGCGAAAGTTCAAACCTGAAGGGCAGGTGCAGGAGGTTGACGCCGATCTGGCGCAGGGCCTGCCAGAGTACGGCCGCATGTTCGCGGCGCTCCCACTCCGTCTCCTCGAGAAGCTGAGCGAGGAAGGCGTCCATGAAGAAGCGTCCCGCGATTTCGCACGAAAGAAGGGACGGATTCTGCGCGATGGCGGGATAGGCGATGAGCCTGTCCCTCAGGGACGCCTCGCCCAGGATGTGGGCAAGCTCGCAGGCGCGGTTGAGCGTGGGCTGGTAGTCCGCATAGACCGCCACGGAGCTGCAGGCGGGCACCTGCGCGCACCACGTGCCGCCCTCGCCGCCCGAGATGTTGCTCGTCTCGATCCAGCCTGCCGAAAGGAGGCGCTTGAGAAAGCCCTGAAAGTCGGGATCGATCCTGCTGAAGGTGCGACGCAGCGCGTCGGCGGCGCCGTCGAACGAGGCAGCCGCTTCAAGAGGCGCGGCTTCGGGAAGCGGGGCAAAGAGGTTCGCGACCGAAAGACCCGACCTGCGGCCCTCGAGGCACGAGAGCACCATGCCCGAGAGCTGGACAGCGTTGCGGGCCCTCGGCGCAGCAGCGCGCACGGCCCTCATCATCGCGTCGAAGGCGGGGCGGCTCATGCGCTCGCTCTTGAGGGACGCGTCGAGCATCGACATGCCCGCGCGGTCTGAGAGGTTTAGCCTGTGGCCCGTCATGGCGTTGAGCAACGCGGCAAAGGGCGCGGCGTTCTCGGCGAACCACGCATTGTAGGCGCCGAAGACCTGGCGGCGCGTGGCCGTGTCGGTGCTGTTCTTCAGATAGGATTCGGCCGACGAGCAGCTCATGACCGTCGGATGCGTGCCGTCGGGCATCTGCACCATGATCTTCATGCTGCTCTTGAGATGGGTGTAGAGGGCGCCGAGCGGCTCCTCGATGCGGCGGTCGGCCTCGGTCGGGCGCAGGATCACGCGGCTCTGGGCGGCCTCCTCGAATTCGAGCCACTCACCCGCTGGCCTGCCCTCGAGATCCTTCGGGAAGACGCGGCCCCAGTTGCGGGCGCGTTCGGCAAGCGCCTCGAGGCGTTCCGTTGCATGAAGCAGGTCCGTCCTCTCGGCGGGCACGCGGCTGTTCTTGGCCTGCTGGGTCTGCGTCGCCTTGCAGGCGGTCAGAAGCGAGACCGCAAGCCTGCGGCCGTGCTCGACGAGCTCGATGAGGCGCTCGACGGCGGCCGCATCGGACGGATTGTCCGCAGAGAGCCTTTCGGCAAGAAGCAGCACGTCGGCCAGCGTCTCCTTTCGCTTGGCGTAGCGTTCGCTCGCAATGTTGAGGAGCCCGTCGGGCTGCCAGTGCGGTTCCACGTTCTTCAATTTCTTCCCCTCTTCTGACGTGGTCATCGAATCAGACGGAATATTGTAACCGCACCTCCGACAAAGGCAAGCTTACCCCCTTGATCCCGCTCAACACCTCTGGCACAGGCGCAAGCGGGCAGCCGTCTCTTCAGAACGTCCCGGGAGGCGCCTTCGGACGCCGAAAACACGCTTTTCCCGAAGACAAAAAAAAGAGACGTTCCCTTCGGAACGTCCCCTCCTTGAACCTGAGGCTTCATCAGAGCGTCACGCGCGCTTGATCGCCTCGGCGATCTCGGTGCTCATCACCTCCCAGGAGCGTTCGGGACGGGGCTTGCCACCGATGCGGTAGCTCGCCGTCTTGTAGACGAGCTCGTAGCCCTCGCGGTAGAGGCAGTTGACGGTGACGCGGCGGCCTGCGTGGTAGTCCTCGTCGGACATCTTCCTGAGAGCATAGAAGAGCTCGGCCCTCGCAGCTAGGCTGCTCGAGAACTTGCCCTGGAACTTGCGAGTCGGTTCGATCACGATTTCTTCAGGCTCGGCCATGAGCGTCCTCCTTAATGAACATGGGCCTCAAGTATGACACAACCCGGCGGCCGCCGCCCGAGGGGCGACGGCGGACCGAGCCGTCGTCATGTTGATCCTGCGCAGAGCGGCGTCAGAGTCGCTGCATGCGGTCGTCGATGTTCTCGCTCTTGCGCTCCTCGTAGTGGTCGAGCTTCTTCTCGAAGTCCTCGAGGCTCTCGCCCACGACCTTGTGCAGCGCCACGAGCGCGACGAGGTTCGGGAGCACCATCAGGCCGTTGAAGAGGTCGGCGAGCGACCAAACGAAGTCGACCTTGAGCATGGCGCCCGTGACGATGAAGGCGCAGACGATCACGCGATAGGCCAGCACGCCGCGGGACCGGAAGAGGAAGCGCACGTTCTGTTCGCCGAAGAAGTACCAGCCCATGATGGTGGAGAAGGCGAAGAAGAAGAGGCAGACGGCGACGAAGGCCATGCCGAAGGAGCCCAGGCCCACCGTGTAGGCGTGCTGCGTGAGCTCGATACCCGTCGTCTTGAAGTCGAGCACGCCCGTCACAAGGATGACGATGCCCGTGAAGGTCACGATCACGACCGTCGTAAAGACGCCGAACATCGCGACGAGGCCCTGTTCGGCGGGATGCTCGACGCGGGCGACGGCATGCGCGTGCGGGGTCGAGCCCATGCCGGCCTCGTTCGAGAAGAGGCCGCGGGCCACGCCGAACTGCATCGCCTTGGCGACCGTCAGGCCGAGCGCGCCGCCCATGACGGCCTCGGGATCAAAGGCCGCGACGAAGATGAGCCTGAAGGCGGGAATCACTTCGGTGATGTGGGCGCCGATCACCCAGAGGCCGCCGATGAGGTAGATGGCCGCCATGAAGGGAACGATCTTCTCGGTGACGCTCGCCAGACGGCCGACGCCGCCGAAGAAGACGAGGCCCGCGAGCACCGCGCACACGACGCCCGAGACGGCGGCCGGCACGTTGAAGGCGGTCTGCATGGCGTGCGCGATGGAGTTGGACTGCACCATGTTGCCGATGCAGCCCAGCGCAATGATGATTGCGATCGAGAAAAAGACCGCAAGCGGACGCCACTTCTCGCCCATGCCGAGCGTGATGTAGTAGGCGGGACCGCCGAGCACGCGGCCCTGCTCGTCCTTCGTGCGATAGGTCTGCGCGAGCACGGCTTCGGCGAAGATGGTTGCCATGCCGAAGAAGGCCGCGACCCAGAGCCAGAAGAGCGAGCCCGGACCGCCCGCCACGAGGGCCGTGGCCGTGCCCGCAACGTTGCCCGTGCCCACCTGGGCCGCAACGGCCGTGGCAAGCGCCTGAAAGGAGCTCATGCCCGACTTGTCGGCACGCTTGCCGAAGAGCGACGCTCCGCCCAGAAGGAAGCGGGCCGCAAGGCCGAACTTGCGCACCTGAACGAAGCGCAACTTGATGGTGTAGAAGATGCCCGTGCCGCAAAGCAGCGGAATCAGGAAGAAGACGCCCCAGAGGACGCCATTGACGTCGCTGACGAGTTGATTGAGGAAATCCATTTGTAGCTTGGATGGAAAAGATGGACACGAAGGGCCCTCGCAGGGCCCCTCTCGTTATTCGGTTCTGTTTTCCGTTCCGGCCGTCCCAACCTTCTTTCACTGTCAGCGGCAGAGTGGAACTAGCATTCTAATGCAAAATGCAATAAGAATTTCCACTTAGGGAAGAACCATTATTCTAAGGGAGAACCATGATCTTCTTCATGAAGGCGATGCCCGCAGGGATCACGGCCTCGTCGTTCCAGCAGAAGTGCGGGGAGTGGAGTTCGTGCGCGGGCCCCACGCCGAGGAAGAAGAAGACGCCAGGAATGCACCTCTGGTAGAAGGAGAAGTCCTCCGCCGCGAGGACGGGTTCAGCGAGCAGCTGCGGGGCGTCTGCGCCGAGGTCCCTCGAGACCCGCTCGAAGAGCGTCTCGTTGTTCCAGACGGCGGGGTAGCCCGTGCTGAAGGACACTTCGAGCCCACAGCCAGTTCGCTCCGCCGTTTCGGCGGCGAGCGTCCTGAGGTGAGAGCGGATCATCTCCGCGGCATCCTCGTCGTAGGTGCGAAGCGTGCCCTGGATTTCGGCGGAGCCCGCGACGGCGTTTCGCACCGTGCCCGCCGTCATGCGGCCGAACTGCAGCGTGCGCAGGACGTCCGGCGGCAGGGCCTCGGTCCAGGCGTAAGCGGCGTTCATCCAGTCGACGCCCGCTCGCAGGGCGTCGAGCCCCTCGGCGGCGCGCGAGACGTGCACGCTCCTGCCCGTCACCTTGAGCGTCACCTCGTTCGAGCGGGCCATCATCGGGCCGGGACGCGACCAGACGCTTCCCTCAGGAAGGTTGGGCCAGAGGTGCAGGCCGAAGATTCGCGTGACGCGGTACTTCTCGAAGACGCCCGTCTCGCAGATGCGTCCCGCGCCGCCCGTCGTCTCCTCGGCGGGCTGGAAGACGAAGAGAACGTTCCTCGGCAGCTTCTCGCCCGCCCTGATCATGCGGGCCGTCTCCTCGGCAAGACCGAGTTCGATGGCCGTGTGGCCGTCGTGCCCGCAGGCGTGCATGCGCCCCGGCCTCTCGGAGGCGAAGAAAAGCCCCGTGCACTCGGTCACGGGCAGCGCATCCATGTCGGCGCGCAGGGCGACCGTCTCCTCTGCGCCCGCGTCGAAGTACGCGCACACGCTGCCCTTGATGGGCGAGAAGACCTCGGCGCCGAGCGGCTCGAGCACCTTCCTCACGTAGGCCGTCGTATCGGGCAGCTCGTCGTCGAGCTCGGGCATTCGGTGCAGGACCCTGCGGTGGTTGACGGCATTGAGGCTCATGGACGCGTTCTCCGGAAGTGCAGACACAAGGACGGAAAGGCCGCCAGGAGGCTCTCGCCCCCGAAGCCGGCGCTCGATGAAAAGTCCTGCATTTATATCATGTGGCGGAGCTTCGGAAGAGTCGAAACCGCGCACCTAGGCAATAGGTCGTAGGGCGTCTCACCTAGACGGTTTGCGCGGGACCCACCCGAGCGTCTTTTCCGACGCCGTCCCTTTTCAAAATCGGGCCGTCCGTGGTAACTTTGCTCCTGCAGATAGAGGAGCGGGGACGAAGGGCCCGACCGAGCCGGCAGGCGACGACGTCGTGGCGAGGCAACACCGCCGAATCATCCGCGGAGGGCGCTCCGGGGTGATGGGTCGCAGGAGAACATCCTGCGGACTGTCCGTCCGGGCATCCGGCCGGTTGCGCTATCCCCTTCAGAAACGCCGCGGATCCTGCTTTCCGCGCCAGACTGTCGGCAGAAGCGCCTCTGTCGACGGTTTTTCATGTCACTGTTTCTGAGGTACTCCCCCTATGAAGTTCGAAAACGTCCGAGGCTCCATCGTCGCCATGATCACGCCCTTCCACGAAGACGGAAGCGTGAACTTCGAAGCCCTCACCCATCTCATCGAGCGCCAGATCGCCGGCGGCACGAGCGCCATTCTCACGCTCGGCACGACGGGTGAATACTCCACGATGACGCACGAGGAGGACGCCGCCGTCGTGCGCCACACGATCGACACGGTCGCGGGACGCGTGCCCGTCATCGTCGGCTCGGGCTCCAACTGCACGGCCACGCAGATCGAGATGAGCCGCCGCTACGAGGCGATGGGCGCCGACGCGCTCCTCATCATCGCCCCGTACTACAACAAGGCCAACGCCGAGGGCATGTACCGCCACTTCGCCGACACGGCCGACGCCGTCTCCGTGCCCTGCATCCTCTACAACGTGCCGGGCCGCACGGGCTGCTCCATCCCGGTCTCCGTCGTCGAGCGCCTCGCGAAGCACCCGAACATCTGCGGCATCAAGGAAGCTTCGGGCAACATGAGCTACGCCATGGAGGTCGCCCGCTTCCTCGGCCCCGACTTCCAGATGTGGTCCGGCAACGACGACATCACGGTCCCCATCATGAGCGTGGGCGGCTCGGGCGTCATCAGCGTCTACGCCAACATCGACCCCGCCTCCTGTGCGAAGATGTGCACCGACTGGTTCGCGGGCCGCACCGCCGAAGCGGCCACCGAGCAGGTCCGCCGCCTCGACCTCATGAACGCGCTCTTCTATGAAGTGAATCCGATTCCTGCGAAGACTGCGCTCAACATGATGGGCCTCAACGCCGGTCCGATGCGTCTGCCGCTTTGCGACATGTCGCCCGCCAACGCCGCCCGCCTGCGCGCCGAGCTCGTCAAGGCAGGCCTCATCAACGAATAAAGACTCTGGAAAGAAGCCCCATGAACATCATCCTCATCGGAACGGGACGCATGGGGCGCCTCCTCAAGGAGTGCGCCCTTGACGCGGGTGACGCCGTCGTCGGCGAATACGGCCGCGCAAACATCGCCGAACTCGCCGCCGCGCCCGCAGCCGACGTCGCCATCGACTTCTCCGGCCCCGAGGCCCTGCCCGCCGTCGCCGCCTACGTCGCCCGCACGGGCACCCCGCTCGTCTCGGGCACCACGGGCTACACGGCCGGTGAAAAGGCCGCCGTTGCCGCCCTCGGCGAACACGCCCCCGTCGTCTGGAGCGCCAACTACTCGCTCGGCGTCGCCGTGCTCGCACGCGCGCTTCGCCTCGTGACCGCAGCGCTGCGCCCCGACTTCGACATCGAGGTGACCGAAACCCACCACAACAGGAAGAAGGACGCCCCGAGCGGCACCGCGAAGCTCCTCGTCGAAGCGCTCGATCCCGCGGGCGAACTCACGCCCGTCTACGGCCGCGAGGGCCTCTGCGGCGAACGCCGTCCCGACGAAATCGGCATCCACGCGCTTCGCGGCGGCACCGTTGCAGGCACGCATTCCGTACACTTCTTCGGCCCCGACGAAGAGCTCGAGTTCACGCACCGCGCCACGAGCCGCCGCATCTTCGTGCTCGGCGCCCTCAAGGCCGCCCGCGCGCTCGTCAGGGAGCCCAAGGGCTTCCATTCGCTCGACGACCTTCTCTTCAATACCAACGGAACCCACTAGATAAATGAACGCCCAGGAAATCATCAACTACATTGCCACCGCTCCCAAGAAGACCCCCGTCAAGATCTACGTGAACCTAAGGGAGCCCGTCGACTTCGCGTCCTGCGGCGCCAAGGTCTTCGGCGAGGGCCTCAGTCTCGTCGTCTTCGGTAACTGGGCCGACCTTGAACCCGTGGTCACGGCCAACGCCGCCGCCATCGCCGACATCGTCATCGAAAACGACCGCCGCAACTCCGGCGTTCCGCTCCTTGACATCAGGAACATCCGCGCCCGCATCGAACCGGGCGCCGTGATCCGCGAAAAGGTCGAGATCGGCGAAGGCGCCGTCATCATGATGGGCGCCGTCATCAACATCGGCGCCGTCATCGGCGAAGGCACCATGATCGACATGGGCGCCGTGCTCGGCGGCCGCACCATCGTCGGCAACCGATGCCACATCGGCGCGGGCACCGTACTCGCAGGCGTCGTCGAACCCGCCTCCGCCACCCCCGTCGTCATCGAGGACGACGTCATGATCGGCGCCAACGCCGTCGTGATCGAAGGCGTGCGCGTGGGCCGCGGAGCCGTCGTCGGCGCGGGCGCCATCGTCATCAAGGACGTGCCCGCTGGCGCCGTCGTGGTCGGCAACCCCGCCCGCATCATCAAGATGAAGGACGAAAAGACCGAGGCCAAGACCGCGCTCATCGACGCGCTGCGCACCCTCGACTAGACCTCCCGAGACAGTCCGCATCCCGAGGGGAGAGGCGTTACGACGCCCCTCCCCGATTTTTTGCGTCCCTCTTCGAACGTGATAGAATGCGATTCATTCTCAAGTCTTTTGGAACACCAACATGATCCGCACCCGAATCGAAGTCCGCAACATGGCCTGCGAGATGTGCGAGGCCCACGTGATCGAGGCCGTCCGCAAGATCCTCTCGCACGGCGAGGCGAGGCGCATCAGGGCCTTCCACCGCAGGAACGAGGTGACGATCGAGAGCGAGGCGCCGCTCTCTGAAAGCCTCGTGCGCGAATGCATCAGGTCCATCGGCGAGACGGGCTATCCCACGGGCGCCGCCTCCTCCGAAGAGGTGAAGCAGGGCCTGCTCGCCCGACTCTTCGGCGGCTGAGCCCGCCTTCCCCTTCCCTGGCCGCAATTCGTCAGGTTTTCTCCGACATCAGACGCGAAACCATGAGTTTTTTCGTGGAAATCATTTCTGTTTCACGGCATATGTAACAAAACCGCTTCAATAACCTTCGGCTTTTCGAGCTCTCCGTATAATAGCTTCACTCTTTTTCTACTCCTTCGGAATTAGTTCGAAATGCACAAGACCAAGCTCGTCCTCCTCACCGCCGCCGCGCTCCTCGCCATCACCTCCGGTGCCGAAGCCGCCAAGGTCAAGCGCTCCTCCGGCTTCTCCATGGGCCGTCCGGCCTCCGTGAAGCCCGTCCAGAAACCCGCCCCCGTCACGAATCCGGTTCCGGGCCGTCCCGCCGCCTCCACGCAGGCCGCCCCGCAGACGGCTCCCGCCGCCGCTCCGGCCAAGCAGGCCGCGCCGGCCGCCAATCAGGCTCCCGCCCAGCAGGCTGCGCCCGCCGCGAACGCCGCTCCCGCCCAGCCCCAGCAGCAGGGCGGCGGCTTCATGTCCAACATGATGGGTGCCGCCGCCGGCGCCGTTGCCGGCTCCATGATCGGCGAAGCCCTTTTCGGCGACGACAAGACCGCCCAGGCCCAGCAGCCGGCCGAAGCCCAGCAGCAGCCTGCTCCGCAGCCCGCCAAATAAGGCGCACGGCGCAACGCTCCTGACAAGAAGCCCGCAGGGTATGCCCTCGCGGGCTTTTCCATGCTCGGATACAATGGACGGACTGCAAACCCTGGAGGATCCTCCGCCATGCTCTCCCCTTTCACCGTTCCCGCTCTTGAAGGCACCGCAGGTCCCGTGACGCTCAACGATCCGGTCTTCATCTCCGACCTGCACCTGAGCCACTCCGAGCCCGACACGATAAACGCCTTCCTGCGCTTTCTCGAACACGAGGCGGCCGAACATGCCGAGCTCCTCATCCTCGGGGACTTCTTCGACTACTGGATCGGCGACGACGCCTCCTACACGATGGCGGCCGTGGCCGACGCGCTTCGCGCCTACTCGGCCTCGCACGGGCTATACATCATGCACGGCAACCGCGACTTCATGATGGGCGAGCGCTTCGCGCGCGAGATCGGCGCGACGCTCCTCAGGGACCCCGCCGTCGGCGTGCTGCGCGGCGAGCGCATCCTTCTCTCCCACGGCGACCTCTGGTGCACGTTCGACGCCGACTACCAGAAGGTCCGACGCCGCGTGCGCAGCGTCTGGTGGCAGTGGATCATGCTCAGGCTTCCCCTGAAAAAACGCCTGCAGGTGGCCGAGGACGCCCGCGCCCGCAGCCGCACCCGCAAGTCCGTCAAGGCCGCCTACATCACCGACGTCGACGAACGCGCTCTCGACGAGGCCGCCCGAAACCTCGAGGCCGCCGTCGTCATCCACGGACACACCCACCGTCCCGGCATCACCACGACCGCAGGCGGCGTCACCCGCGCCGTCCTCCCCGACTGGCACTTCGAGGAGGCGAACTGCATCCGCGGCGGCTGGATCGGCATCGAGGCCAATCGCCCCGTTCTACACCCCATGAAGTGACGGCTCTCACAGAACGCCCTACCGCCCAGGCCTTCTTATGCACACCGATCGCACAAACCGCTCACGGCTCATGAAAATTATCACCAAGACGGATCAACTGCATGCGATTTGCCTTCATGCGGAGTAGAATGAACGGGCATTCACCCGCAAAACACCTCCCCTGGAGCCGCATGTCCACATTTCTTTCGCTCTCCGACGACGACATCGAGCTGCTCAACCGGCAGTTCGGCCTGAAGCTCACCCGCGAGGAATGGAACAGAAGGCTCACCACCACGCCCACCTTCGCCTCGCTCGTGCGCTCCTACTTCGACTGGCACATCTCCGAACTCGCGGCGCTCGCCGCCGGGGACGATCGTCTGCCCGCCGGGATCAACGCAATCGACGCGCCCTTCCCGCCTACCGCACGGGGCGCATCCGAACCCGATGCCCGCCTTCGCGCCGCACGCTTCATGCTCGAGACGATCCGCCCGATCCCCGAGGACGGCGAAGCACGCGAAAAGCGCATCTCCCTTCTCACCGAGCCCCTTCATTCGGGTGCGCTTCCCGACGCCGCCTTCGTGCGACGCGTCCTCTATCTCGCCGGCCGCTGGTACCACCGCCCCGACCAAATGGATGCCGAGGGCGCCCTAATGCTTCGGAAGTACCTCCTTCGCGTCTGGCCCGAGTACGCGGGCGAACCCGTCACCACCAAGCTCATCCGCCTCTGGCGCACCTCCGAATACGTGATCGGTACCGTCACGGTCAACTCCACGCTCAACTGACGTTCTGCCGAAATCCTTCCGACAGAGCGCTCGCCCCGTTGCATATTGGATACATGGCCGTCCTCGCCGCCAACAATTCCGTCTTCATAGGACACTCCTCGCGGCTCTTCGTGCGATAATGGGCCGATCAAGAATTTCGGCATGATTTTCTACCGTTCGATGCCGAAGATATATAGCACGATATAACGTGCACGATCCAAGACTCAATTGACGCGTACGTTACCTCTTCTGTCGGAAACGTACGGATTTTCAGGCCCTCACTATGACTTCCACTGCTGAAGAAATGTTTGACGAAGCGAAGGCGCGGCTCAGGCGCCTCGAAGCCTCCCACGGCATCAGGATCCTCTATGCCTGCGAGGCGGGCAGCCGAAGCTGGGGCTTTCCGTCCCCGAGCTCGGACTACGACATCCGCTTCATCTACGTGCGTCCGCTCAAGAACTATCTGAAGCTCACGCCCCCGGCCGACACGATCACACTCGATCAGGACGGCGTGTGGGACATTTCGGGCTGGGATCTCAAGAAGTGCCTGATGCTCCTCAAGAAGGGCAACGTCTCGATCGTGCAGAGCCTCTACTCGCAGATCGTCTACCGCAATCATCCGCTCTTCCTCGCCGAGATGAGGAAGCTTCTGGACTACGGCGCCCCGCTGCCGCGCCTCTACTGGGCCTACCGCTCGATGGCGCAGTCCCATGTCTCGCACTTCCTGCTCGGCCACGAGACGATCGCCTACAAGCGCTTCCTCTACATCGTGCAGGGGCTCCTCGCCATGCGCTGGGTCGAGACCCGCAAGAGCATGCCGCCCGTGGTCTTCGAGCAACTCGCCGACGCGCTCGTCACGGACGAGGGCCTTCGCGCGGAGATCGAGACGCTTCTCAACATTCAGCGAAAAGCGCAGGCGCCCTTGAGGAAACGGGTCCCAAGACGCTCTTCCCCGGTGTGCTGAGCTTCATCGAGACGACGCTCGCACAGACGCAGCCGCCCGCCGACCAGGCGATCGACATCAACGAGGAAGTGCTCGACGACTTCTATCTCAAGTGGCTCGGCGTTCCGGGACTTTCGCACCCCGGCGCCTGATCCCGTCACCGCACAAAACAGGAGGGCGCCTTGACCAAGGGCGCCCTTCTTCTCTTTCAACGGAGCAGTACATGCCGCGCAAATCCTCCACTTTGGATGAAGCCGTGATGCTCATCCAGATCCTCACCCGCATTCCGAAGGGCCGCCTCATCACGGCACAGCAGCTCAAGCAGGAGCTCGACGCCGCGGGCATTCCGATCCGGATCCGCACCCTGCAGCGCTATCTCAAGACCATGGCCTCGACGGACGTCTTCGGCATCGACTGCGACATGCGCTCCCGCCCCTACGGCTACAAGCAGAGCACGGCGGGCGGCACGCTCCTCTCGCAGCAGATGTCCGTGCACGAATGCCTGCTCCTGAGGCTCGCCCAGGAGCACATGCGCTTCATGATCCCGACGACGCTCTCGAAGTCCCTCTCGCCCCTGTTCGACATGGCCTCGCAGAAGTTCAACGAGACTCTCTCCGCCGCCCCGCGCAATGAGAAGGCCTGGCTCAAGAAGATCGCCGTCGTGGGAAGCTCCCTGCCGATGATGCCGCCGAAGATCTCCCGCACGATCTTCGAGGCCGTGAGCGAGGCGCTCTTTCGTGAACTCAAGCTCGAGATCGAGTACGACAGTGCTTCAGGCAAGCAGGTCAAAAGCCTCATCACCCCGCTCGGCCTCGTGCAGCAGGACGTTCGCCTCTACCTCGTCTGCATGTTCGACCGCTATGAGAACGTGCGCCACCTCGCGCTTCACCGCCTCACGAAGGCCCGCGTCACCGAATTTCAGGCCGAGCGTCCGAAGGACTTTTCGCTCGACTCCTACGTCAACTCGTGCCACTTCAACTACTCGGACGGCTCGGGCCGCAAGGTCGAGCTCTCCTTCCGCTTCACGAACGCCGTGACGGCCCTCAACCTCAACGAGACGCCCTTCAACAGGACGCAAAGGCTCGAGAAGCTCCCCGACGGAAGCTTCCACCTGAGCGTCATTCTGACCGACTCCCCCCTCATCGACGGCTGGATCGCCGTCTGGAAGGACAAGGCGGGCATCTCCGAGCTGACCCGAACGCCCGTCACAGGCAGCGGCATCGCACCACAGGATTATTGACATGGACAGAAGAACGCTTCTCGGCGCCCTCGGCCTTGCCCTTGCGGCGCCTCTTGGCAGCGCACTCGCCGCCGAGCCTCCGAAGTACACGAGGCCCGGCCGCGTCTACAACAAGAACGGTGCCTACGAGGGCCGCATGGACTCGAGCGGACGCATGTACGACCAGTCGGGCCGCTACGTCGGGCGCGAGGATTCGAGCGGACGACGCTACGACGCCTCCGGCCGCTACCAGGGCCGAACCGACGCCGACGGGCACCGCTACGACAGCTCCGGACGCTATCAGGGCAGGACCCGCTGACGGCCGCTCACCTGCCCAAAACTCACGCACCTCGAAAAACCGCTATTCAGTAGCAGAATGGCGGTTTTGTTGTCTTGACGCCCGTCAATTAGAGTGGTTTTCTTTGCGCATTCGGTTCGCGCCCGCCTGCTCCCCGACGTCTATTCTTGAATAGATGCACATGTTCCTCCTTCAGCAGGAGGACCTTTTCACAGAAACAGCCGCAGGAAGCCTCCGAAT
>NZ_KQ968524.1:0-17370 GCF_001578585.1 Sutterella sp. KLE1602 | reverse complement strand
CGCAAGGGGTTCAAAAACGACAAAGCCCAGTGCTACCAACACCGGGCTTAGTCTTTAGAAAGGAAAGTAGGATGTGTGCTGCATTCTTTTCCTTGTTAGGAAGTTTAGCACAGGCGAACTTCGTTTGGAACGGCGACATTGTTCTCAATGTTGCGATGGCCGGCGGAGGCGTTGATCGGCTGGGGCTTTTGGGCCTCGCCATCATTATCGGCATTACTTGGGTGGCTTCCCGCAAGCGTTAAACGACTTTTGTCGAACGGAAACGAGGTCTCCGATAGGGGACCCCGCTTGCGCATGAGGCATCGCCTCATCCTCTCTGGCACACAATCGTCAGAAGGCGTATCTCACGCCATTTGTTCAGTCGCCTAAGGGAAAGACCTTAGATCGGGCGATGTGGATCATTGACCCAAGGACAGATTTGCCGTTCTAAAGCGTCCGAGGCCCCCACAAACGGCTGTTTGTTTGCGATAATCACGCCAACATTTGCGGACGACCCCGTTCAGGCGAATCTCACGACGCCATGCGTCCGCGACTCAGATCTTCAACTTCCATACAAGAGTACAGCAAAAATGGGCGGCTTCTTCGGCGCTGTATCCAAGCGCGACATCGTTCTCGACACCTTCTTCGGCGTCGACTACCACTCCCACCTCGGCACCAAGTTCGGCGGCATGACGATCTACCACCCTGAGAAGGGCTTCCAGCGTCAGATCCACAACATCACGAACACGCCGTTCCGCACCCGCTTCGAGCCGGACATTGCGGACATGAAGGGCAACTGCGGCATCGGCTGCATTTCGGACGACGATCCGCAGCCTCTGCTCCTTAGGTCCCATCTCGGCCTCTTTGCGATCACGACGGTCGGCATCATCAACAATGCCGACGAGCTGATCGAGCGCTACTTCAGCAACAACAACTCCCAGTTCCTCGCGATGGGCTCCGGCAAGGTGAACTCCACCGAACTCGTCGGCGCGCTCATCAACCGCAAGCAGTCTATCGTCGAGGGCATTCGCTACGCCCAGGACATTATTCAGGGCTCCGAAACGATCATGCTCCTGCAGCCCGACGGCATTATTGTCGCCCGCGACAAGCTCGGTCGTCTGCCCGTTCTCATCGGCAAGGATGAAAACGGCTACTGCGTCTCGTTCGAGAGCTTCGTCTACCACAAGCTCGGCTACGAGGACCACTATGAGCTCGGACCTCAGGAAATCGTCAAGATCACGCCCGAGGGCATCGAGGTTCTCTCGCCCGCTGCCGAGAAGATGCGTCTGTGCGCCTTCCTCTGGACGTACTACGGTTATCCGAACTCCAACTACGAAGGCAAGAACGTCGAGGTGATGCGCTACCGCAACGGCGAGATCATGGCCCGCAACACCATGGCCGACGGCACGGCTCCCGACGTCGACTACGTGGCGGGTGTTCCCGACTCCGGCCTTCCGCACGGCATCGGCTACGCCAATGAAAGCGGCAAGAAGTTCGCCCGTCCCTTCATCAAGTACACGCCGACCTGGTCCCGCTCCTTCATGCCCGCGAACCAGCAGATCCGCAATCAGGTCGCCAAGATGAAGCAGATTCCGGTCCCCGAACTCATCAAGGACAAGAAGCTTCTTCTCATCGACGACTCCATCGTGCGCGGCACCCAGCTTCGTGAAACGGTCGACTTCCTCTACAAGTCCGGCGCGAAGGAAGTGCACATGCGCTCCGCCTGCCCGCCGATCATGTACAGCTGCAAGTACCTGAACTTCTCCCGCGGCAACTCCGACATGGAGCTCCTCGCTCGTCGCGTCATTCAGGAGCTTGAAGGCGACGAGGGTCACAAGCACCTCGCCGAGTACGCCGACGCCAAGACCGAGCGCGGCCAGTGCATGCTCAAGTCCATCTGCGACAAGATGGGCTTCGACTCGCTCGGCTTCCAGTCCGTCGAAGGCCTCATCGAAGCCATCGGCCTTGACCCCGAGAAGCTCTGCACGTACTGCTGGACCGGGAAGGAATAATCCGCTGATCCTGCATCCGGTGCATCCGCATTGAGAGGGGCCTGCCCGCGGCAACCGCCGTCGGCAGGCCCTTTCGCATAGGCGGAAAACACTCGGTAGAACTACGGAGTGAGGCGACCTCAATCCGCCCGCAGGAGAGGGGAGAAGAGGGTGCGCAGGGGTTCTCGGCCTTCAAACGGCTGCAGTTGAGGGAAAATACCACAGGCTGTTTGTAAAAAAATCATGACACGGCGCATGGAATTTCGGAGAACCCTCTCTCGGACGGAATTCGAGGCATTTTAAAGCTCGCGGACTAAGGTACCTTTCGGGTACTGTTGCTCAGCAAACACTACAAATGCCTGTGCCACGCGCATTTTCAAAATGATCAGCCTCCTGTGAACGTCAGCAATGTTAAATCGAAACCGATTTGAGGCCGCACCGCCGGGAATCATGTGAAATGCAGGGGATTTCTTGGGACTGACGGGCCGTTCAGGAATGGAGGCCCAGACGAGAAGCATTTGCAGGCGAGTCGTTTTGGAAAACATTACAATTCGTCTGGGTGACACCCCCAAGCATATTTCCCCGCAGGTACAATTGGGATGTCACCTTAACGTGACAGGCGGACCACAACACAGACGTTCCACAGGACCGGAACGGAAAGCGTCGCCGAAAGAGGGTGCCCGGACGGGCAGCCCGTCCCCAAGAATAAAGAGAAGGACTACCGCAATGAACAAGAAGGAAATCGCGCAGGCTGTCGCAGAACGCCTCGTGCTCTCGCCCTCCCTCGTAGAGGGCATCGTTGATGCCGTGCATGAAGAGATCGTCGAGGCCATGGCCCGCGGCGAACGCGTCACGTTCTGGAACTTCGGCCGCTGGGAATTGAAGACTACCGCCGCTCGCGTCGGTCGTGAATTCAAGACCGGCAAGTCCGTCGTGATTCCGGAACGCAACAAGGTTTGCTTCACCGCCAGCCCGAACCTCGTCGCGGCCGTCGAAGACGCCATGAAGACGCTCTGACGCTCAGGCACCAGAGAGACAAAAGGGGACGCCGTCCGAAATGGATGCCGTCCCTTTTTTGCGCACGCAGGCTTCGCTCCGGAGCGGCGTCCGCCCGTCTAGTCAAAACACCTTATGTTTATTTTTCGAAATGTGTGCTTATAATACAAAAGTTTGCACAGACGATTCGTCCTTAGGAGGAACCCTTACGACTCTTTGAGCGCGAGGCGTTTTGTCCGGAAAGCCGAAGGACGAGGCGCCTGTGCGTGTAGATTCAACGTGTTTGAGGAGTAAGGAAAAATGGGTTATTTCCCGCAGTGGAAGCTCAAGGAAAAGGGCGTGGTGGCCCCTGACGAGCGTCTTCCCACCGGCCAGACGGTGGCGATGGGCGTTCAGCACGTGGTGGCCATGTTCGGCTCCACCATTCTCGCCCCGATTCTCATGGGCTTTGACCCCAACATGGCGGTTTTGATGAGCGGCATCGGCACGCTCATTTTTTTCGCCATCGTGGGCGGCAGGGTGCCGAGCTATCTGGGTTCATCCTTTGCGTTCATCGGCGTGGTGATCGCAGCGACGGGTTACGTTGCGGGCTCGGGCCTCAACGGCAACATTCCCGTTGCGCTGGGCGGCATCGTGGTCTGCGGTCTCGTCTACTGTGTCGTGGGCCTCATCGTGATGCTTACGGGCGTTAAGTGGATTGAAAAGCTGATGCCTCCCGTCGTGACGGGGGCGGTCGTCGCCGTGATCGGCCTCAACCTCGCCCCGACGGCCTGCCGTTCGGTGGGTCCGACGGACTTCGACGCCTGGATGGCCGTCGTCACCTTCATGTGCGTGGGCGGCGTTGCCGTGTGGACGCGCGGCTTCATCCAGAAGCTCCTCATCCTCATCGGCCTTGTGATCGCGTACTTCATCTACGCGGTGCTCGCCAACGGCTTCGGCATGGGCAAGCCGATCGACTTCTCGATCATCTCCAACGCCGCCTGGTTCGGCGTTCCGACGGTTCACACACCGGTCTTCGAGATGCACGCCATCGCGCTCATCGTTCCGGTCGTGATCATTCTCGTTGCCGAGAACCTCGGCCACGTGAAGGCTGTGACCGCCATGACGGGCCGCAACCTTGACCCGTACATGGGCCGTGCGTTCCTCGGCGACGGCATCGCGACGATGCTCTCGGGCTCCTTCGGCGGCACGGGCGTGACGACCTACGGTGAAAACATCGGCGTGATGGCCGCCACGCGCGTCTACTCCACGCTGCTCTTCCCGGTCGCCGCGATCTTCGCGATCATCCTCGGCTTCTCCCCGAAGTTCGGCGCTGTGATCCAGACGATTCCGCAGCCCGTCCTCGGCGGCACCTCGATCGTGGTCTTCGGCCTCATCGCCGTGGCCGGCGCTCGCGTCTGGGTCGTCAACAAAGTCGACTTCGGCAACAGCCGCAACCTGATCGTGGCTGCCGTCACGCTGATTCTCGGCGGCGGCGACTTCACCCTCAACCTCGGCTTCTTCAGCCTCGGCGGCATCGGTACCGCGACCTTCGGCGCGATCATCCTCAACGCCGTCATGTCGTTCGGCGAACCCAAGGAGGAAAAGGCCACGGGCGAGCCCATCGAGCTTGACCGCAAGGCCTGACGCCTGATCTGACTTCAAGTCCCGAACGGGGCTGCTTCTCAAGGGAGCGGCCCCGTTTTTCGTTAATGGCAAAGGAGAGCAGGTTGGGAAGGGAGGCGGCAAAGTCGGGCCGTCTGAAAGCTGCAAGTCGGCAAAAGATCACTCAAGGCACAGAAACGATGGACGATCGCGTGCGCAGGCTGCTTTATCTGGGCCTCACCAGGGCGTCCGCACGCATCGAGCTTGTCGTGAGCGCTCAGGCGATGGCCGCGCTTAACGCAGCGGCAGGCTGACCGCCGGAAGTCCGCAGGTCGCCTGAGGCCCGACGAATGATGGAAAAGAGAAGGGGACCCGTTGTTGATGGATCCCCTTTGTGTTCTCAGCTCCCTTGCGACAAGGGACTCAAGTCGAAAGATCAGCGGTGGTTGCGGCCGTGCCTGGCCTTGGGCTGGGCAGCGGGAGCGGCCTCAGCGGCAGGCTCTTCAGCCTTTTCGGACTCTTCGCACTTGCATTCGGCGTCGTCCTCGCACTTGCAGTCGCAGTCACACATGCATTCGGCTTTGCAATCACATTCGCATTCCGCCGGTTCTTCTTCCTCGAAGTCCTCGGCGGTGGCTTCCTCGACGTCTTCGTCCTTGCCGTCGTGCGTGTCGAGGCTTTCGACGAGGGCAAGAAGAGCCTGAGCCTCTTCCTCGGTGAGATGAATGTCGGCTTCGATGTTGGAGCCGAGGGAGCGGTTTTCGATTTCAGCCGTGACGTGCAGGGCTGCGTTGATCACCGCCTGGGCCGCGAAGGACTTCACGGACGTACCGGTGAGAGTGGCGGCAAGTTTCACGATGTCGTAGGAGACGGCGGGCAGCTTGATCTTGATGCGGTTCTTATCGTTGTCGGACATGACCTTTACCTCCGGAGGCCAACACTTTGAAAAATGCTGAACGGGGCGTGAGAACCACGCCGACGCTCATGACAACTATAATAACTCGACTTAATGAAATTTGCGCGGCAAAAGTGTGAACGTTGGTCAGGAACTTCCCCTGAACCACGCTCGTTTTGGGCTGTCGGCCCCCTTGAGGCTGCCTCTGCGCGAAGCGAGGGGTGTTCAATGGGACCCGAGCGAGTTCAAAATGAATTTCATCGCACCGGGCACGCACAGGACTGAACGAGCGCTACAAAAGGAGAAGACCTTGCCGGAAGGAACCACAAGGGGCCCGCGGACCGTCGCTGGCCGCGTCCGCACTCTGCTGCTTCTGGCAGCCTGCGCCTCGATGCTCGGCGGCTGTGCCGTCGGAAGCGGCGAGGTGCGTGACCTCTCGACCGAGAAGGCCGCGAGGCTCATCATCGACGGCCGGACCACCATGGCGCAGATCGATGCGGAGCTCGGCGAACCCGACTATGAAATCCACATGGGCCACGAGATCGTTCGCCACTACAGCTGGATGAGGGGACGCCCCTCTGCCAAGAACTTCATACCCTTCAACCCGATCTCGGAATTTCCTATCACGCAGAAGAACCTGCGCATCTGGTTCGACAAGACGGGCGTCGTGAAGCGACATGAATTCACGGGCGTCTTCTACATCTACCGCGCGCCACTTGTCGGCACGGACGCGCCACACAGCTTCAGGCCGCTCACGCCCGCCGAGCTCGATCATTTCTCGGAGTAGCAAGGATGACGATTGACTTCAACCGCAGAACGCTCGGAAAGGCCGCGACCATTCTCAGCGCCTCTCTCGGGGCCCCGATGCTCGCAGGCTGCAGCGGTCCTCAGCACCGCGCCGACAACCGCATGATGCCGGGCACTGTCTTCACCCCGGAGGCGCTCAAGGCAACGGCCAAAGGGAAGACCTACGTGCGCGACTTCGTCGCCGTCTACGGCCGGCCCCTTCGCCGTATGAACGACCACGTGCGCCATCCCGACCAGAAGGGCTACGTGTGGGAATGGGTGGCGACGAGGCCGTCGTTTTGCAGCAATCTCAATGACCGCCCCTACATGACGCCCACCGTCAAGAAGGAAATCCACGTCTGGCGACGCAACAGCGATGCTGTCGTCACCGACGTAGAGGTGGTCGGGACCTTCTACGTCCAAGTGAAGCACAAGATGCTTCCACTCGTCATCACCGACATCCGACCGCTCACCCCAGACGAACTCACCGCTTCGCGCGTGCCCGCGGGGCCGGGCGAGAATCCGCGCGAAATCGAGCTCTGGTACCAGAGCCAAGGCCGATAAGCTCACTTAAATAGAATTCCCTTTGGGGAACTCTATTCAAAAAAACAGGACAAATTGAAAGGGGAGGCGCTTTATCCCAGACGTCGAAGGTCGAAGTCCGAAGAACGCACTGTCTCGCTTTTGCAACACGTGCCTTGCGGATCCATCCCTGCGGGACGGGCGCTTAGAGGAGAACGCTTGTTCAGGACAAGGCATCATCCGCCATGAAAAGAGGGCCTGCCCTCGGAATGGAGAGACAGGCCCTTCGAAAGCGCTCAGGAAGTTCCCCAAAGGAGAAGAAGAACGCGCGTCAACCGATGGTAAGGACCATGCGGGGCGTGCCGTCGGGGCTTCCGAGTTCGGCGGGATCACGATCCTCGGGCGCGAAGACGAGCTCGCAGATGCCGCCCGGGAGCCTCACGGCGAGGATGTCGAGGCCTTCATCTTCATTGACCACGCGCGTGAGGTCAAGGTCGAGCGCGAGGATGCAGGCGGCGCAAAGCCCGCCGATGTCGAGGTCGGCATCCTGGTCCTCGATGCAGTCAAGCATTTCGCAGAGGGCATCCATGGCCTCGTTGGGCTCGCCCGACCACATGGCTCGCATGAGTTCGCGCGTGGGCGTCATCCAGTCGGCTCCTTCGCTCATCACGAACCTGAGCGCTAGGACGGCCAGCAGGCGAACGCCCCAGACGGAGGCGTAATCGTAGAGCCTCACATCGTCAGGCTGCTCGTCCGCAGCCCCGGCGGGGAGCGGCGTCCAGAAGCCGAGCGTCACCATCGCCTCGGCAAGAAGGTCGAGCCTATCCTTGCCGAAAACAGCGGGGATTTCCTGAAAGAGCGCCATGCGCTTCAGATCCATCAGGCCTGCGTTTTGGAGTCGCTCGAGGAAGCGGGGCGTGAGCGCGGCGGACACGGGCGGGAGGATCCCGGCCTTCCCTTGGCGAACCCATTGAAGAATGTACGGTTCGACGTAGCGTGCGCCGAGTGCGGCATGGCGGTCCAGCTCCATCATGACGAGGTCGGGAACCATTGTCCTTTCCTCGGAGATGCGGGCAAGGTCCGCGCCGTAGAGAAGGCCGACCTGCTCATGGGAGATCGTGAAGAGCTCCTCGGTCTCGTGAGGCGCAAGAGGCTCGGCGTTCTCAAACGCTTCGAGGCAGATGTCCTTTGTGAGGCTCGTGAGGCCCGTCACGATGAAATGATGTCCATGTGTCGCGGCGATGCGTGCAAGCCCGCGCACGATGATCCCGCGCATTGCCTCTCGCTCCTCCTCGTCGTCCCAGGCCGCAAGGACGGGAACGTCGATGTCGGAAAGGAAGAGGCAGGGCGCTTCCGGAATGGCAAACTCATCAAAAAAGGCTTCGAGTTCGGCCGTATTCCCAATTTCACTCAGCTTGACGTGCCTGAGATTGAGCCCGATCTCGGCCGCGCAGTGCTGCGGATCGATGGGGAGCCAGTCGGCGCAGCCGATGCCCCAGCGGATGCCGCCTTTTTCCAGGATGCGGATGAGGGGCTTCATGAGCGTACGCTCGTTGTCTGTGGGCGTCAGAGGCGCGCCGGGAACGGGAAATCGGAGCATGCGATGGATCCTTGATGGGGGAACGGTGCCCGTAGTTTATCTGAAAGAGAATCGGACCACGCAGACGGTCTGCTCTGAAGGAGGCGGAGAGGTCCTCGAATGAGGCGCAAAAGCCCGGAAGCCGGAAAAGAGAAGGCCCCGCGCTTCGGGGAAAAGTGCGGGGCCCTTTGGGTTGTCTCAGTGAGTCCTGACCGGGGGCTTCACTTGAGAGTCAGGTTGTCAGGCCGGCTTGCAGCAGGCCTTGCAGGGGACGGCGGCCTTGTAGGCGAGGCCGAGGACGTAGCCGGTGACGGCGAACGGGACCCAGGCGAGGCCGTACTGGGCGAACGGGACGTAGGCCTTGATGGCTTCGGAGATCGCGCCGAGGTTCATGCCGGCGGTTTCGAGACCGGAGATCGCGGCCATCACGAACGTGAAGGCGGTGGTGAAGGCGTAGACGCACTGTCGGCCGTCGAAGAGCTTGTCCGTGAAGAGCAGCACGATCAGGATCACGCAGAGCGGGTAGACGAACATCAGGACCGGGATCGTGGAGACGATGATGGTCTTGAGGCCGAACATGCCGATCAGGAACGAGACGATCGTGAAGAGCAGGCAGTACTGCTTGTACGTCAGGCGGCCGACGATGCGCATGAAGTAGGCGGCGCAGCAGGTGATGAGGCCGATGGACGTCGTCAGGCAGGCGAGCAGCACGATGACCGAGAGAAGGATGGCGCCGAAGTTGCCGAAGAGGATCTTGGCGGTTTCAGCGAGCACAGGAGCACCCGTGTCCTGCATGCCGATGGCGGTGACGGACTCAGCGCCGATCTTCGCGATGAAGAAGTAGATCACGGCGAGGAGCGACACGGCGAGGATGCCGGACTTGTAGACCTGGGAGGTGACTTCCTTCGCGGTCTTGGCACCGCCTTCACGGACGAAGTTCGTGACGAGCGTGGCGAAGACGAACGCGGCGATGGCGTCGAGCGTGTTGTAGCCGTCAAGGATGCCCGCAACCGTGGCGGTGAGGACGCCCGCATAGTTCGGCTGGGCGGCCTGCGGAACGCCGAGCGGATCTACGACGGACTTGACGATCAGAGCACCGAGCGTGAGCACGAGGGCCGGCGTCAGGATCTTGCCGACGCGGTCGACGAGCTTCTGCGGCGTGGCGGCAAGCCAGTAGGAAACCACGAAGAAGAGGACGAGGAAGATCCACAGGCCCATTTCAACCTGACCTTCGGTGAGGAAGGGACGCAGGCCGATTTCAAAAGCCACCGTGCCCGTACGCGGAATGGCGAAGCAGGGGCCAATGGACATGTAGACCACGACCGTATAGAACAGACCATAAAGGGGATGTGCGCGGCCGGCAGCCTCCTGCAGGTCATTGCATCCCGCATAAGCCATCGCCATGATGGCGAGAAGGGGAAGGCCTACACCCGTAATGCAGAAGCCAATGAAAGCCCAAACGAAGTGATCGCCGGAAGCCTGGCCCATGGAGGCGGGGAAGATGAGATTGCCTGCGCCGAACAGGATCGCGAACAGCATCAGGCCGATCGCGACAAAGCGCTTGTTGTCTGTGTTTTGCATAGCTTTTCTAATGCGGGAGGTGTTGTAGGACTCTTGTGTGGGGCGCCTTCGGGACCGTCCGTCGTTTTCAGCAGAGACGGTGCGGGCCTTGTGACCGATGCCCTTGAATAGGATTATATGGACATGTAGCTTATGGTTACATAGGGCAAACAGCTTACATGAGGCGGATTTCTGCAAGGTTCCGTCACTTTGAACCCGTTGCGGGACATGGATTCCGCCCAAAAAAGGCTCTGCTGTTTCGCAAAAGTTGCAGGAATCAACGCCTGAAATCGCACCTTCTGCCGACGGCAGCCGGGCCTTCAGAGGCGCAAAGCGCATAATTTTATATGTGGGGCGCGCGCTTTGGGGGCATCGTTCCCGATCGGGCGCCAAACGCCCGATTCAGTTCGCATGACGTGCGGCAGTGGCCGAAAGCCCACGGTCAGCGATAAGAGGAGGGTGAAAAATCAAAGGGCCCGAAGATGTCGTATCTGCGGGCCATCGAAACAACGGTTTCAGGTCGATCAGCTGTTGCCGATCTCGTTGTTGATGTCAAAGCGCAGCGGATCACCGTTAGAGGCGAAGAGGCTGCCTGCGCGACCGACGATGAGCGGGTCGATGTTGCCCACCTTCTTCATGTCGCGGTTGTCGTACGGAATCGATTGCAGCAGCACGCGGATGGCGTTGAGACGACCGCGGCGTTTGTCTTCGTTGCGGATCACCGTCCAGGGCGTTTCGGCCGTGTCGGTCATCTGGAACATGCGGCGAATGGCCTTCGAATAGTCGTCCCAGCGGTCCATGGACGCGATGTCGACGGGAGAGAGCTTCCAGCGCTTCAACGGGTTCTCGCGGCGTTCGCGGAAGCGGCGGCGCTGTTCGTCCTGGCTCACGGCGAGCCAGAACTTGATGATGTGCGTGCCGCCCCTGATGAGTGACTGCTCGAAGCCCGTCACTTCGTTGAGGAAGATTTCGGTCTGCTCGGGCGTGCAGAATCCCATCACGGGTTCGACCACGGCGCGGTTGTACCAGGAGCGGTCGAAGAAGCAGATCTCGCCCGGATTGGGCAGGTGCGCGCAATAGCGCTGGAAGTACCACTGGCCCGCTTCATTCTCGGTCGGCTTCGAAAGGGCCACCGTGCGCGCGCCGCGAGGATTGAGGTTCTCGGTGAAGCGGCGGATCGTGCCGCCCTTGCCGGCCGCGTCACGGCCTTCAAAGAGCACGATGATCTTCGAGTTCGTGCGCTTGACCCAGTCCTGAAGCTTTAGAAGCTCGACCTGCAGGTCATAGAGTTCCTTCTCATAGAGCTTGTTCGGGTAGCGGTTCTTATACGGATAGGCGCCTTCGCGGAGCTTGTCCGAAAGAGCGTTCATGTCGATGGGCTTCTTCGGGAAGAGGCCCGCCTGATGCGCCTCCTTGACGAGCAGCAGCTTGAAGAGCGCGTCACGTTCCGTCTGCGTCAGGTCGCGGTTGAGCATCTTGAACACTTCGGCGGCCGACTCTTCGGGGGAGACGAGCGGCGTGTCGCGAAGCTTGTCGCGAAGATAGGTGACGACCTGCGTCATCGAGTCGAACGAATGAGGTTCGACATGCTTGGGTTCAAGGGGAGCCACAGGATAGGAGGGCTTCCTTTCAACGTCTACGACTTCAAGGGTGCCGCCGCCGGTGGGTTCGACGGCAGACTTGTGAGAATGATCCTTGGCCATGTGCGTCCTCCTTTCTGATTTTTACTGTCACGCATAAGCACGTGGGATAAGTGTACAACCGCCTGTAACGAAATGTTATGGGCAATGTCCCGTTACCGTCACGACGCGACGGCCCTGACTCAGGGAATCGTCGCAGGCGTTGTGTGAGGGAGAATGGCTCCCGTTTCCGTCAATCATAATCCACGACGGCGTGCATGAGAATTTCCGCACCTGAGAGGAAATCCGAAATTCGCATCGCCTCATGCGGGTTGTGAGACCCATTCTGGTTGGCGACGAAGAGCATGCACGTGGGCACGCCCGCGCTCGTCATGACCGCAGCGTCGTGGCCGGCGCCGCTCGCCATCGCAAGGTGAGGAATGCCGTGATCCTTCGCGGCCTTGACGAGACGGTTGAAGAGGGCTTCGTCAGGGCTTGCCGCCTCGCCCACGATGACGTCGTCGAAACTGAACTTCACGCCGCGCTTTTCTTCGATGGCGGTCGCCTCTTGAAGAAGGAGGTCGTGGAAGGCGCGGATCGTCTCCATGGAAAGGCTTCTCATGTCGAGCCCGAAGCAGACGTCGCCCGAGATGATCGAGATGTCGGCCGTCGAAGGCGTGTTGATGACGCCGCAGGTGAAGACCAGATCCTTGCCGTCATGGAGCCAGGCCTCCCAGTGCCTGTTCATCACGTAAAGCAGGTCCGTCAGGGCCGCGACGGCGTCGTGCCTGAATTCATGATCGACTGCGCCCGAATGCGCGGTCTCGCCCTCGACGCGGCAACGCTTGTGCCTCAGATACCCGCGAATGCCGGTAACCACCGCCGCACGGTTGACGGGCTCCTTGTCAAGCCTCGGTCCCTGCTCGATGTGAAGCTCGACAAAGGCCGCAATCTTCGAGAGATCCATGAGCGGCTCTCCCGACGCGATGCGCTCGACGTCGACCCCGCGCTCAAGAAGAACGTCCTTCAGAAGTCTCCCCGAATCCCTGCGAGGGAGTTCGAGCTCAAAGGGCTTGAGCTGGCCCGTCAGCGCCAGACTGCCCGCATAGGCACGTCCGAATTCCGGGCACTCCTCCATGCGGAATGCAACGATACAGAAGTCCCGTTCGGGTACCCTATTCGTATCCTTCAGATATTTGGCCACGGCGAGCGGCGCGACGATGCCGGCAAGCCCATCGTAATTGCCGCCCTGCGGAACGGAGTCGGAGTGCGATCCCGAGACGAAGGCTGGCAAATCCCTGTTGCGACCTGGCAAAGTCATCCAGAGGTTGAGCGCTGCGTCCGCATGGACTTCAAGACCTATCTCGCGCGCGGCCTCGGCGAGTCTCTCGTGCACCTTGTCTTCCTCAGGCGTGTACCCCTCGCGCGTGACGCCGCAGGTGTCGGCGGTGAGCTTGCGGATGTCTTCAAAGAGACGCGTACAGAAGTCTTCAACGTGGGCGGCGAATTCGGTCATGAGGCGGGTCCTCTTCCTGTTGGGTTCGGCTGGAGTGAGTGGAATATGGATTGATTGGGTGCGGTCGATCATTCAAGTGTACAGCTCGAAGGACCTGAGGCGGGAAGGGGTTCTGCGGAGCGCGAAGCGAAGCGGCTCCCGGTGACGAATCCTGCGGGGAGTCGAAGTGCAAATTGCATGGTACAAAAAACCTCCGGCAACCTGAGGGATGCCGGAGGCGGGGATCCCCGCCGCCCCGGATGGAGAGAGGGAGAAGGCGGCGGAGAGGGAGACGATCAGTATCAGAAGAGATACTTCACGTTGAGCTGGCCATAGAACTCGCGATGGTCGTTGTCGCCGAAGGCACCACCGATCTGGCCGCCGAAGGAGAGGGCGTCCTTGCGGGCTTCAAGACCGAAGCCCACGCGGCCGACGTTCTCGCTCCAGACGTCGAGGTTGGTGTTGATGGCGGCAGCGCCGAACTTCGTCGTGGCTTCGACGTCCGTGTCACCGAACGTGTGGACATAGGCCACGTCAACCGTCGGACGGAGCGTCCAGCCGGAGGCGAGGTCCATGTTGCCCGATAAGGCCACGCCGATCGGCATGCTCACGAGGTTCTGGTCCATGTCATCCACGGAGAGGCCCTTGGCGGTGTTGTAGCCGTCAGTGGCGACGCGCAGGTAATTGAGACCAACATACGGAACAGCCTGGCAGGACTTGCTGAGCTGGAAGGCCATTTCGCCGCGGGCGCCGATCGTGAAGATCGTGGCATCGATGTCGGCGGAGTCGCCGTCAGCGGACGTGACGTCGTTCTTCGTCGTCATGAGGCCCATCTGGCCGACGAGGTTGAACTGGCCCATGCGCTTGGCAGCGTAGCCCTGAACGCCGTAGTAGTCCACGTCGTTCTTGACGCCGTCGTTGTCGCCTTCGCCTTCAACGTCGCCGGTGCCGAAGTTGCCCATGACGCCGAACGTCATGTCGCCCATCGTGTACTCACCGCCGACCGTGATGCCGCCGAGCTCGGTCTTCGTTTCGAGAGCGCCGGAGTCGCCGCCCATCTTGAGGGAGGTGCCCGTCACTTCAGCGAAGCCCGTCCAGCCGTCCTTGAAGACGTTGGTGAGCGCAGCACGCTTCGTGGCCTGGTCGATGCCCATCGTGGCGGCTTCAATGCCGGCCGTCTGGACGCCGCCCGCAGCAGCGAGGTTGAGGGCGCCGTTGAGGCGAGCCTCGCGCTGGCTTCCGGACGTGATGGCGGTGTTGGCCTGGTCAAGGAGCGAACCGATCACTTCGTTGTCGGCCATGCCGTCAAGGGCAGCGCCGTCAAAGTGTTCAAGGCCCGTACCGGCGAGTTCGGAACCCGTGGCGATCTTGAACGTGTACTGGTTGTCCTCGTTTTCAACCTTGACAACCTTGTAGAGGAGGTTGTCGACCGTAACGGTCGTGAAGCCTTCATGTTCAACCTTAACGACACCCTTGTCGGCCACGTGCACGTAATGAATCGTGGAACCCTTTTCGCCAGTGATCTTGCCGGTCACGTCGGTGGAAAGATTGCCTTCCTGACCGTCATCAACAGAGGCATCAACAATCAGCTTGCCGTTGGAACCAATGTTCACGCCATTCTTGGCTTTGGTCTCGCCAACGTTGATGCTGGCGTTGGTGAGAATGACCTGTCCGCTCAGGTAGAGACCGGCCTTTTCGTTGTACTTGCCGAGGCCGTCGCGGGCATCAGCCGTCTTGGCAGTCGTGCCGAGAGCCAGGACGCCTTCTTCAACCACAAACTTGTTGGCAGGAGCAGCTGCGGACTGGACGGCGAGGGCGCCGCCTTCCTTGACGGTCATCATCTTCGTGTCGGCAGCATTGAGGATTTCGCCAAACTCGTAATTGCCCGTAACTACGACATTGGACTTGCCGCCCATATCGTAGTTCGCGCCGGTAACGAGATCGCCGGAGTCGAGCTTGTCGAAGCTTCGGATAATGATCTTCTTCTGGGCGGTCTGGTCGGCGTCCAGAAGGGCGACTTCAGCAGCAGCTGCAACCTTGGAGAAGTCGTAGCCGTTCACGAAGTTGAGCGTGGCATTTTCAGCGCCGGAACCGTCGATGACGGCATCAGCCTTCAGGAACTTGAAGTCGGAGCCAATTTCCACGACCGCGGTGTCGACAGTCGACTTCGAAGAAGTGGATTTTTCGATGTTGAGGCCGCCGGCATAGACGTTGCCGTTGAGAGAGCCTTTGACGAGGCTGATGGTAGTCTCCTTCACGTTGGAAGAAGCCTTCTTGTAATCAGCGTCGAATGCTTCGTTCTGATAGCTGCCGGCCACGCCGCCACCATAGATATTGCCTGTGACTTCGGCGCCATTGACCTGAACAAGAGCCTTTTCAACGGTGGCCTTGCCACCAAGAGTTGCCAGACCACCGGCGAAGACGTTGTCGTTGACCTTGCCGCCGTTAAGAAGGAGCTTCACATTCTGGATCGTGGATTCAGCGCCTGCACCGGAAGCAACGCCGCCGCCAAGGATGGCTACATTGGCACCATCCTTACCCAGAGTCTTAGCGACCTGATGAACGTGGCTGCCGCGGCTAGGAACACCCGCATGTTCGCCTTGGATAGGCTTGGTGATGGGATCGACGTTTGCAGCGTTGATTTCACCGCCGGTGACCTCAATGGTCACGGATTCCGTATTGGCAACGGCATTGGTAGCCTTGCCATTCACATTGTCAAAGGCGATGCCGCCGCCGAGAAGGCCGTCAATGGTCCCACCGCTCACAAGCACTTCGGCGGATCCAACATTGGCAGTGGCCTTGGCAAGAGATGCACCGTCGCGTTTCTCAGCCGTAGAGTAGGCGAGACCGCCAGCTGTGAAGAGAATGTTTTCCCCGCCGGTGATGATAAGGTTCACCTTGTCGACATTGGCAGTCGCATTCGTCTGATTGGCAGCCTTGGAAGCATCAGCTTTATCATGGGCAACAGCAAGACCACCAGCCGCAGTAGCGACGTTGTAGCCACCATTGAAGGTCATCGAGACGCTGTCGACCTTGCTGTTGGCCGTCGCGGTACCCGTTGCCTCATCATCAACAAAATAACCGCGCGCAATGGCGCTACCTCCACCGAGATTAGCAACATGAACGCCCGGAATGTCGACCTGATCGGCAAAGCCCGTGAAGTCGGCTACCAATTGAGAGAAATTCTGGCTCTTAATGTCTTCCCTAAACTTGGGCAGATAGGTCGTAGCAGCCTTGTGAAGCTTGGCCTTGTCATTTTCATTCAGAGCCTTCGGCCCCTCGAAATTCAACTCCACGAATTTCGCGGTGGAACTGGCGGAACCATTATTTTTGCCATTTGCATCAGCCACAGCAATGCCGCCGCCCATCAAGGCAGCGGTCGCGGACTTGGCACCGACATTCATGATCACTGAATCGGATTGAGTCGTAGCACTACCGGATCCAGAACCGAGCAAAAAGCCCAGCGTGCCACCCATATCAAAGGAAACGGCAGCACCACCACCGACAATGCCCATAACTTCGCCATTGTGAATATTGACAATAGTTTGTCCGTTGGTAGTTGCCTTCGCTTCGGACTTACCAGTAGCCACAACGACGTTTCCGGCTACGCCACCGACGACCAGACCATCAAGGGGATCAAGACCTTCATCATTGAACTTGATGTTCACAGTCGTTCCGTTCTTGACTTCGGAATCGATCTTGGAACCATTGGTAGCGATACCAGCGTGACCGGCAACAAAGCCTCCGACATTGGCTTTCCCGCCAATATTCAAAGCCGTACTCTCAATGGAAGTGAAAAGTTGCGTCCTGGTAGCTTCTTCCGCACCCGTTCCTTCACCGTTAAATGAGATGTCATGAGGAGACAGAACTGTCAGAGAGCCGCCGACAACGCCGGCTACGTTACCACTGTTGATGGTGACTGTTGAGCCGGCGTTCTGAACGATGTTCGCGTTGTTCTTCGAGACACTCAGGTAATTACTGCCACCGACGACGCCGAGAACGATAGGAGAGGATGTCCCATCGACATCGCCGATAATGACGCTGGTCTCGCGGTCAGAAGTGAAGGAATTAGTCTGATCGAGATAACCGCCCGTCAAATTCAAGGTATCATCAACTTTGTATCCGGTCTGTGAGGCAAATTTCTTCACCACCTCAGCGTCTTGAGTTGCTGTGAGGAGGCCAATAGCCGCTATCTTGGCAGTCGTTTCATCCATCAAGTTCCAACCACCGGTAACGCCAACCATTACGGAATGGTTCTTTTCCTTGTCATAACCGAAAGCTTTACGAAGAGCAGCTACTTTGGCTTCTTCCTGGGCATCCTTAACTGCCTTAAGGAATAGTTAGGAAATAACTTATCAATCTTC
>NZ_KQ968523.1:0-17212 GCF_001578585.1 Sutterella sp. KLE1602 | reverse complement strand
GCATCTCCTTTGCGGATACCCGCAGGTTCCGCTTGCACGGCCCGAAGGCCGGTAGACATCCTTCGCCAATGTTGGACGGGGTTTGGTGCCTGCAACACCGCTCCTACCTCTCAGAGCTTTTAATCACAGGCCGCAGAGCGTGGAACTAGGATGTACATCCCACGGTGCCTATACATTCCCAACCAACGTAGCGCCTCTCCGAAGGAGGGCGCTGAGGCTAGTCAATAAAGGCTCTTTCAAGCCTCTGTCTTCAGACAGGGGTTATTGACGATGAAACTTCCTTCAGGAAACCCGGATCAGCGCTTGCCGCAGCCGTACGGGTTGTTCGGCTGGATGCGGGTCTCGCCGCTGCGAGACGAGGCCATGATGGCGGAGCCGAGCTTGTATTCGCAGATGCGGCCGACCTGCGTGGACTGGTAGACCTGCCCGTCGGAGGAGCGGTAGACGAGCTGCACGCCGTCGACATAGGTCGTGCCGGAGCCGCCGACGGCGTCGCCTGCAAGACCGCCGATCGCGCCGCCGGCAAGGCCGCCGAGGACGCGGGACGAGGTCGAGTGGTTGTTGTGGTTGCCGATGGCGGCGCCGGCGATCGCGCCGAGGATGGCGCCCGTGGCGCGGGCACGGTCGGAGTTTTCGCTGTTGTTCACGGCCACCTGAGCGGGATTGATGGCGATGATTTCAACCGTGTTCACTCGCTGAGCCTGGTTCACCTGGCTGGAGCTGTAGACGTCGGAACGATAGTAGTTGCCGTCGGTGGCGCAGCCGCTGAGGGCGACGGTCAGGCTGAAAAGGCCGATCACGAGGAGTTTCTTCTGGGGCATGGCTTTGTTCTTGTCTTGGGTCGAAAAAACGGTCATTTTGGACTGATCTTCCGTTCAGTCCACATCCTCACGATACACCATTGCGGGTGCGGCGGGCGGATGAGGGCTGCGGTCCGAAACAAGACGTTACGCATCCTTGCGCAGGCAGGATGCAGTGGATGTAGAAAAGCCGCCGGTCGCTGCGGAATCTGCGGCTTTGCGGTGCGTCGCGGGCCCTGATCAGGCGGACACGCGGACGAGACGGCCGGTGAAGTCGTGGATTTCGACGCGGCCGTTGCGGCGGTGGATGGCCAGCTGGTCGTCGCCGACGAAGCGGACGAACTTGGCGTCGTTGACACTGTACGTCGTGACGAGCTTGCCTTCGGTGTTGTAAAGCTGACAGTAGCCGTTTCTCAGGACGACGGCGACATGGTCGCGATGAAGGATGGCTTCGTCGATGTTCATCGGGGGAAGCGTGACGCGGGGCTTGCCGGCGCCGCCTCTGATCTCACAGCAACCGTTGCGGACAACTGCATTCATTGTTTCTCTCCTCCTTGGTGGGCTTCAGCATCTGCATGAGGGAAGAATATGACGGGGTGCGTCAGTATGTGACGCAAGCAGAAGCGCACGCATCATGTTCGAGACTCCATCAGTTTCTGCCGAAGCTCATCGAATCAATTCTACCAGAAATGAAATCAGGATTTCACGCTTGTCGTTCGGGAGGGTGTGCGGCTGATCTTCGCGGCGGCGTGCACTTGATGCAAAAAAGGAGCGCTGCTTTCGCAAAGCGCTCCTTTCGACTGTCCCGCGCGCGTTTTCAAAGAACGCGGGACTATTCAAACCGATCGACGGAAATTAGTTTTCGTTGTCCATCGGGGTGAGGGCGTGACGAGCGGCCCAGGTCCACGGATTGGCGAGCCAGTCGTTGAGGACTTCCTTCTTGTCGGCGGAGATCGTGCCGAGTTCGATGGCCTTGTCGATGACCTTCGTGAAGTCGATCATTTCGTGGCAGCGGACTTGCTGCTTTTCGAAGAGCTTGTTGGTCTCGTCGATGCCGAAGGAGGTGATGGCGAGGCAGTCCGTGACCGTGGCGCCTTCAGCCTTGAGGCCTTCGACGGCGGAGAGGAGCGAGAGGCCGGTGGAGATGTGGTCCTCGATGAGGAGGACGCGCTTGCCGGCGATGTCGCAGCCTTCGACGCGGCTCTTGTTGCCGTAGGTCTTGGCGGCCTGACGAACGAAGATGCTCGGCTTGTTGAGGCGGTAGGCCAGAGCGGCGGCGTGGGAGACGCCAGCGCCTTCGACGCCCGCGACGATGTCGAATTCGAGACCGAGTTCGACGACCTTCGTGGCCATAGTTTCAAGGATGTCGCGCCAGGCTTCCGGGACGGCCGTCAGGCGGCGGTTGTCGACGTAGATCGGCGTGATCAGGCCGGACTTGAGGCGCATCGGACGTTCCGTCAGGAAGGACACGGCGCCGTTGTTGATGAGGTGTTCGGCGAGGATGTTTTCAGCAATCTTGGACTTGAACATTTTCTATATCTCTTTCCTGAAAATTAGTCGATGCCGATCGCCTTGCGGCCGTTGACCGTGGCAATCTTGACGAGTTCGTCGAAGTAGTCGAAGCGGCAGCCCGTGGCGAGCGTGGTCATTTCGTGCCACATGTCGCCGGCGTTCCAGGGCACCATGGCGTCGCAGACGTTGTCCGTGCCGAGGGCGACGGTGATGCCGGCCGGGACGAGTTCGTCGACCGGGGTCATGGAGTTGTGCATCGGGCCAATCTGTTCGGAACGCGGGGTGTCGATCCAGGCGGTCGGGCAGGCGATCATCATCACGTCGGCTTCGCGCATGAGCGTGTAGAGACGCTGGCGGTAGGCGCGGGAGTGAGCGGCGATCGAGATGCCGTGAATGGCGACGACCTTGCCCTGCATGCCGTGCTGGATGGTCTTTTCGCAGAGCTGCTCGGTTTCGTATTCAAGGCTTTCGTTGAACTGGTCGACGTGGACGTGGACCATCTTGTTGCGGGACTTGGCCGTTTCCATGATGATGTCGAAGGCTTCGTCGCCGCGGCCGTAGTCGCGTTCGTCGCGCTTCGGGAGCGCGCCGATGATGTCGACGAGTTCAGCGCCGATGTCGAACCACTTGCGGGCTTCCGGATGGATCACGCCCTTGAGGGTCTGGTTGGCGAACTTGACGGTCAGCTGGTCCTGATAGTGTTCGCGGGCACGCAGGCCGGCCTTGATGGCGCGGTCTTCAGACTGCGGGTCGATGTCGACGAAGGTCGCGAGGGCGGACACGCCCTGGGCGATCTGGTTTTCAAAGAACATCGAGAAGCGGCGGTAGAAGTCTTCTTCCGTGGAGTTGCGCTTGAGGGCGTCGAGGGCGTCCCATTTCTGCTGAAGCGTGCAGGTGCGGCGCATCTCGAGAACGTCGGGGCTGAGGGTGTAGGCACGGTCTGCATGAGCGTGGGTGTTGACCCAGCCGCCGGCGGCCATGATGGCCGGTTCGATCATGTCGCGAATCGTCAGGGGGGCGTTTGGCGTAGACATTAAGAACATCTCCTTCGCAGTTAGCGAAAACAAAAGTGGTATTTGCCGTCAGTACTCAGGAAAAAGCCGCGGATACGTCGGTTTGAAAGGGATGACGTTTCTGCGGCTAAATTGATTACATTTTATAGATGGGTTTTCGATGTAGCGAATGGATACACAAATTGTTACATCATCAAGGCGTGACGCTTGTGCTTCATTCCGTTTTCTTCGCTAGAGCCGCAGTCGAAGGCAAATGGATGCCGGATGCTGGTCACGGACTGGGGCCTCGTGTCGGCATGTGAAGGTCCACCGTTGCGCGTCCTGAGGCGGGTTTTGTCGACGAATCCCGCCGAAAAAGGCCCGGATTTGGGTATGATGGGCGCCCGTTCCGTCAACCGACGCCATTTCCGCCTCTCCATGCTGTCATTCGAAGCCGAAGCGGCCGTTCAGGCCGAGCCCGTTCCTCCCGTTCTTCCCGTCCTTTATCTTGATGACGTGATGTGTGCCGTGATGAAGCCCGAGAAGCTTCTCGTGCACCGCACCGAGATCGCCAACGGCGACACGGTCTTTGCCGTGCAGTGCGTGCGTGAGCAGCTCGGCCGTCGGGTCTGGCCCGTGCACAGGCTCGACCGCGGGACGTCGGGCGTGCTCGTCTTTGCGTGTGATGCGGACACGGCCTCGAGGCTCGGGCGCATCATGATGGCGGGCGAGGTGAAGAAGCGCTATGCGGCCGTCGTGCGCGGCTGGCTCGAGGAATCCGTCGACTGCCGCCATCCGCTCTCGCTCCCCGAGGATCCGTATCTGAAGAAACGACGCGGTCCGTCGGAGCCTCAGGATGCGCGCACGGTCTTCATCGAGCGCGCAAGGGGCGAGGCGCCCGTTCCTTCGGGCAGGTTCGAGACGACCCGCCTCGGCCTCGTCGAGGCCGAGCTCTTCACGGGCAGAAGGCATCAGATCCGCCGTCATCTCAAGTGGCTTGCGCATCCCGTCATCGGGGACGCCACCTACGGGAAGGGCCCCCTCAACCGTGCGGTCGCGCAATGGTTCGGTGCGGACCGCCTGATGCTCCACTGTGCGAGGATGACGCTCCCGCATCCCGTCACGGGCGAGGAGATCGACATCCGTGCGCCGCTCGTCGAGGGTCCCTTCAGGTCAGCCGTCGAGAGGCTCGGCTGGCTTGAGGCGTACGAGGAGCTTATGAACGGCCCCTGGAGAGAGCCGCCTGCGCAGGCGCAGCTTCTGGCGTAGCTGCCTGAGGCCCGGGAAAGAAAGAAGGCCCGGCCTTCCGAGAAGAAGCCGGGCCTTCTTGGGGTTTGACTGTCGTCGGCGTCAGGAGTTGCGGCGCTTGTCGAGGCCGAGATCGGCCATGATCGTGGCGGAGATTTCCTCGATCGACTTCGTCGTGGAGTTGAGCCAGCGGATGCCTTCGCGGGCCATCAGGCCTTCGGCGTCGGCGATTTCCTGACGGCAGTTCTCGATGCTGGCGTAGCGGCTGTTCGGACGGCGCTCGTTGCGAATTTCGGAAAGGCGCTCGGGCTTGATGGAGAGGCCGAAGAGCTTTTCGCGAAGCGGAATGAGGGCGTCGGGCAGGGAGCCGCGGTCGAAGTCCTCGGGGATGAGCGGGTAGTTGGCGACCTTGATGCCGAACTGCATGGCGAGGTAGAGCGACGTCGGGGTCTTGCCCGAGCGGGAGACGCCCACGAGGATCACGTCCGCTTCGTCGAGGCCGCGGTTCGTCTGGCCGTCGTCGTGCTGGAGCGTGTAGTCGATGGCGGCGATGCGGCGGTTGTACTTCGCGTCGTCGCGGATGCGGTGGCTCTGGCCGATGGAGTGCGCGCTCTTCATGCCGAGCTCGGTCTCGAGCGGGCCGACGAACTTGCGGAAGAGGTCGATGATGTGACCGCTCACGTGTTCGTTGAAGGTGCGCATGATGTCCGGATCCACGAAGGTCGTGAAGATGATCGGACGAAGGCCTTCTTCCTTTTCCACCTGATTGATGCGCTGCGCGGTTTCAAGCGCCTTCTCGACCGTGTTGACGAACGGGATGCGCGTCTGGTGGTAGTCGAGGTCGGGGAACTGCGTCATGATCGAATGCGCGAGCGTTTCGGCGGTGATGGCGGTGCCGTCGCTCACGATGAAGATCTGTCGGCAGGGGGCGCACTTCTGGGTGTCTGTCATGGCGGATAGATGAAAAGGATTGGGTAATCCTTCCATTCTAACCGATCGGCCATTTCCGATGAGTCCAGTCTGAGGGTTCCCGCGTCGTACGGGCGTTTGAGGTCAGAGCCTTGGGCTGCGCCTGATGAGGAGCTCGGCCGCAAGGAAGATGACGGCCGCAAAGAGCGAGAGCAGGAGGCAGAGCGCGTTCGCGGCGTCGAAGTCGGCGCGCGAGACGGCGTTGAAGATTTCGAGCGAGAGTGTGTTGGTGCGCTCCGAGATGTTGCCGCCGAGCATCATCGTGATGCCCACCTCGCCCGAGACGCGGGCGCAGCCGAGAAGGAGCGCCGCCGCGAGACTCGGCCGCACGAGCGGGAGCGTGATCCTGAGGAAGACGTCGCGCCTGCCCGCGCCGTGGATGCGGGCGGCCTCCTCGAGTTCGATGAGGCGCGGCGAGGCGAACGCCGCCTGAAGCGGACGCACGACGAGCGGTAGGCCCGCAATGAAGCCCGCGAGCGCGACGGCCGTCTCGTTGAAGATGAGCGAGAGGCCGAAGGGTTCGAGCGCTCCGCCCACGAGGCTCGTGCGTCCGAGCGCCGTCAAGAGCATGTAGCCGAGCGCCACGGGCGGAAAGACGAGCGGAATCGTGATAATGAAGCCGAGGACGCGCGGGGCTACTCCCGGCGCCCTCGCGAGGTAGTAGCCTGCGAGCGGCCCCGCGACGAGAAAGAGCGCGAGCGTGACGAGGCAGGTCTTCGCGGTGAGTGCAAGCGAGAAGAGGAGCTGCGGCTCGTTGAGAATCAGGTCGATCATGGCGGGCGTGCGTCGCGGGCGTCCTCATTCGATGCCGAACTTCCTGAGGACGGGCTTAGCCTTTTCGGAGGCGAGGAAGTCCATGAAGGCCTTCACGTCGGCGTCGGCCTCGGCGCCCCGCACGGGACGCACGGTCATGTGCACGACGGCGCTTTCGTCGCGGATGGCCGCGTGGCCGCCGAGTGCCTCCGTGCCGGACTTGAGCACGGCGAGGTTCACGAAGCCTGCGTCCATGTTGCCCGTCGTTACGTAGGAGTAGACCTGCGGCACGGTGCCCACGACCTGAAGCTTGGGCGCGACCTTCGCGTCAAGGCCCGTCGCCTTGAGCCATTTGGCGGCGGAGCGGCCGTAGACGGCGGCCTTCGGATTGGGCGAGGCGACGGTCTTGACGGAGTCGAGCGCGATGTCCTCGGGGCGCTTCAGCTCAAGTCCCTTGCGCCAGACGAGGACGAGCGGCGTGTCGCCGAGGCGCCTGGCGTCGGGTGCGAGCGCATCGTGGAACTTCTCGAGGCTCGCCTCGTCGGAGATGACGACGTTGACGCCGCTGCCGTGCTTCACTTGGGCGAGCATCTGGCCGATGTTGCCGCCGAAGCTCTTCTCGACGGCGACGCCCGTCTCCTTCTGATAGAGCGCGGCGAGCGCGTCGACCATCTTGACGTAACCCGCGCCCGTCGTGACGATGACCTGCGCGGCGTTCGCGGCGCCCGCGGCAAGAGCGGAGACGGCGGCAAGGGAGATGAGAAGCGGCTTGAGTTTCATGATGAGATCCTTGGGTTGGGAGTGGTCGGTGTCAGGCCGGCGTGCGGATGTCCGCGATGCGGCCGTCCTTCATCGTGAGGACGGTCTTCGCGAGCCTCTCGGCCTCGTCGGCGGCGTGCGTGATGTAGAGGACGGGAATGCCCGTGATTTCGGGAATGCGCTCGAAGTAGCCGAGAAGCTCGGCCTTGCGCTCCGAGTCGAGACTCGCGAGCGGCTCGTCCATGATGAGGAGCGTCTCGGCGGCGAGAATGGCGCGCCCGAGCGCGACGCGCTGGCTTTCGCCGCCCGAGAGCGTGTCGGGACGGCGTGAAAGAAGGTGCGCAATGCCGAGCACCTCGATGAGGCGATCCTGGTCGACTGCAGTGCGGCGTCCTCCGAAGCGCCTGCCGAAGAGCAGGTTCTCGCGAACGGTGAGGTGCGGAAAGAGCCTGTGGGACTGGAAGACGAAGCCGATGCCGCGCGATTCAACGGGAAGATCGATGCACGGATCGTCCGACCTGAAGACGCGGCCGTTGACGCTGATCGTGCCCGATGCGGGCTTCACGAGACCCGCGATGCCGCCGGCGAGCGTCGACTTGCCGCAGCCCGATGGGCCGAGCACGGCCGTGAAGCCGTCGCCGGGCAGGTCGCACTCCGCCTCGAGCGTGAAGCCCGGAAGACGCGTCGTGAAGTGAAGGGAGATCATGGGCAGAGCCGTCCGCTATTCGCAATGGGAATAGCGGACAGTCTACCAAGAAAAGAGGGTGGCGGGGTGGATGAAGACGGGGAGGTCGGGGCCTCTCCTCCGTCAGGCCTTCTGGACGAGGGCGGCTTCGATTTCGATGACGCCCTCGAGGACGCCGGCCGCAAGTGCGTAGAGTCGGGCGTCGCTGCGTGCGCGAACGGCTGCGGCGAAGGCGGGGAGCCACTTGGCGGCGTGCGCCTCGAAGAAGGCGGTGGCGGCTGCGGGGTCGTTCTTGAGGATCAGGACGGTGAGAAAGCCGAGCTGCAGGCCGAGATGGTCTTCGGGCACGCCGAGGATGCCTGCGGTCTCAAGACCGGCGTCGGCGTAGGCCTTGCGGCACTCAAGCTGGGAGAGCGGGATCTCGTCCCTGTGGAGCCAGGCGGATTCGGCAAGGGGAACCGTGCCCTCGCACGTGCCCAGGAAGAGTCTGGCGTACTCGCGTTCGAGCTCGAGCGGCTCGGGCGCGGGGGCGTCGAGCACCGCCTCGAACGGGGCGGCGTTCGTGCCGAGTTCGGCCGCGAGCCCTGCGGCCGCGCGCATCGCCTCGACGTAATTTTCATAGGCGCCCTTCGCCTCGGGCTGGAGAAAGAGGGCGGAAAGCGCGTCGTAGACGGACTGACGCGCAAAGTCCTGCAGTTGCTGGGTGACCACGGGCTTGCTCTCTATATATAGACGGTCTGGAGGGGGGGCGGTGCCGCGGGGGCGGCGCCTGCCGGCCGGATCGGATCAGTTCATTGTATCCGCTGCCGCGTGAAAGTGCCTCGCCCTACTCAAAACCACCTAGATGGGAACAATGACACTCTGCCTGCGTCTAGATTTCATCTATTGAGGCGGATCGGACCTGCGGAAAATCCCTGAAATTGTCCTGCGGGATCAAAAAATATGCAGGGTAGGCCCATTTTCCGGCGCATAAAGCGCTCTGAACGGGTAAAATCCCCCACAATTGAACCACCGCCCCGGTTCTTGGGGCTTAAGAGGATAAGCATGGTACAGGGTCGTTACGTTTTCCCCTTTAGTCAGCTTCGCATGACCGACGTTGATCGCGTCGGCGGCAAGAACGCTTCGCTCGGCGAACTGCTCAGCCAGCTCACGAGCGCCGGCATCCGCGTGCCGGACGGTTTCGCCACCACGGCCGAAGCCTTCCGCCTCTTCCTGAAGGAAGGCGGTCTCGAGGAGCGCATTGCTCAGCGTCTCACCACCCTTGACGTCGACGACGTCAAGGCGCTCGCCGCTGCCGGCGCCGAGATCCGCGGCTGGATTGAAGCCGCTCCGTTCCCGGCCGAGCTCGAAAAGGAAATCCGCGAATTCTACGAATGGCTCAAGGACGGTCAGGAGGAAATCTCCGTTGCCGTTCGTTCTTCCGCCACGGCTGAAGACCTTCCCGACGCCTCCTTCGCCGGTCAGCAGGAAACGGTGCTCAACGTCGTCGGCATCGACGCCGTCTTCAAGCACATGAAGGAGGTCTTCGCCTCCCTCTACAACGACCGCGCCATCTCCTACCGCGTCCACAAGGGCTTCACGCACGCTGAAGTCGCCCTGTCCGCCGGCGTGCAGCGCATGTGCCGCTCCGACCGCGGCGCCGCCGGCGTGATGTTCACGCTCGACACCGAATCCGGCTTCGACCAGGTGGTCTTCATCACCGCCTCCTACGGCCTCGGCGAAACCGTGGTTCAGGGCGCCGTAAATCCCGACGAGTTCTACGTCCACAAGCCCATCCTTGATGCCGGCAAGTATCCGATCATCCGCAAGACGCTCGGCTCCAAGCTCATCAAGATGGAGTTCGAATCCGACAAGTCCGTCGGCCGCACGGTCCGCACGGTCGATGTCCCGGCCGAAGACCGCCGCAAGTTCGCCATCACCGACGAAGATGTGATCGAACTGGCCCGCTTCGCCCGCATCATTGAAAAGCACTACGGTCGTCCGATGGACATCGAGTGGGGCAAGGACGGCAACGACGGCAAGATCTACATCCTTCAGGCCCGTCCTGAAACGGTGAAGTCCCAGCAGAACAAGGCCGACGTGCAGCTCCGCTACACGCTCAAGTCCAAGGGCCGCCTGCTCTGCCAGGGCCGCGCCATCGGCCAGAAGATCGGCACGGGCCCGGTCCGCATCGTCGACAGCGCCGCTGAAATGGATCGCGTTCAGGCCGGCGACGTTCTCGTCACGGACATGACCGACCCCAACTGGGAACCGGTGATGAAGAAGGCCTCCGCCATCGTGACGAACCGCGGCGGTCGTACCTGCCACGCGGCCATCATCGCCCGCGAACTCGGCATCCCGGCCGTCGTCGGCTGCGGCGACGCCACGGAACGCCTCTGCGAAAACGACGAAGTGACGGTGTCCTGCGCCGAAGGCGACACGGGCAACATCTACGAAGGCATCCAGGAAGTGGCCGTTGAGGAAGTCCAGCGCGGCGCCCTCCCGGAAATCCCGGTCAAGGTCATGATGAACGTCGGCAACCCGCAGCTCGCCTTCGAGTTCCAGGCCATCCCGAACAAGGGCGTCGGCCTTGCCCGCCTTGAGTTCATCATCAACAACAACATCGGCATCCACCCGAAGGTTGTTCTTGAGTACCCGAACGTCCCGAGCGAATTGCGCGACGCCGCCGAACGCCTCTCCGCCGGCTATGCCAGCCCGAAGGAATTCTTCGAGAAGCGCATCGCCGAAGGCGTGGCCACGATTGCCGCCGCCTTCTACCCGAAGAAGGTCATCGTCCGCATGTCCGACTTCAAGTCTAACGAGTACCGCAAGCTCATCGGCGGCGCCCTCTACGAGCCGGATGAAGAAAATCCGATGCTCGGCTTCCGCGGCGCCTCCCGCTACATCTCGAACCAGTTCGCCGAATGCTTCGCGATGGAATGCCGCGCCATGAAGTTCGTGCGCGACGAAATGGGCCTCACCAACGTCGAACTGATGATTCCGTTCGTGCGTACGCTCAATGAAGCCAAGCGCGTCAACGAAATCATGGAACAGTACGGCCTCAAGCGCGGCGTCAACGGCCTTCGCCTCAACATGATGTGCGAAATTCCGTCCAACGCCGTCCTCGCCGACCAGTTCCTCGAGTACTTCGACGGCTTCTCCATCGGCTCGAACGACATGACGCAGCTCGCCCTCGGTCTCGACCGAGACTCCGGCCTCGTCGCCGCGTCCTTCGACGAACGCGATCCGGCCGTCAAGGCGCTCCTCGCCATGGCCATCAAGGCCTGCCGCGAACGCGGCAAGTACGTCGGCATCTGCGGCCAGGGTCCTTCCGACCACGCCGACTTCGCCGCCTGGCTGATGGAACAGGGCATCGAGTCCATCTCGCTCAACCCCGACACCGTCGTCGACACGTGGCGTCGCCTCGCCGTCAAGTAATTGACGCGCTGAGACGCTAGTCCGAACAAAGCCCCCGGCTCCGAAAGGCGCCGGGGGCTTTTGTCTGGTCCCTTCGAATCGCGTGTGCCCGAGATGTTTTTACGTCCGTGCTTGACATGTGCCATGAGAATGATTATCATTAACACGAATGAGAACCATTCGCAGGTGCGAACGGGCAGGACCACACGAATCACAGGCGCCTTTCGGGCGCAGGGAAGGGCAATATGACGAAGCATGTAGCTGCAAGGACGCGCACGGCGCTCAGAGCCGCCTCAACCGCAGGTCTTTCGGTCTCCGCATTCTTTCTTGCGGCGCCCGTTCTCGGTCTTCTCGCGCCGCAGGCGAGCTTTGCGGCGGCGATCGCTGCCTTTGCCGCGGCGACAGGACTGGATGCGATTCGAGACCGTACGCACGGAGAATAGTTTTCACGACTTCTGCAGTTGAGTGAGGACCGGCGCCCGCAGTTCTCTTCGGAGGAATGCGGGCGCCGGTCTTTTTGTCTTCCCGATTGTCGTTTCGTAAGTGCGTGAAAACCTAGGAGTGCAGCCGTTCGCCGCTGTGCTAGAGTGTTCTGGTACGGCCTCTGTGGCCCGCAGGGCGGTTCCTGCGGCGGATCAGGGCGCTTGCGGAGGCAGGAACGTTGTTCATATCAGGTACGGTTCTCTGGTTCATACTGGCGCTGATCGTCGCCGCCGTCGAGATGGTGACGGGCACGGTCTATCTTCTGGCCGTCACGCTGGCGTGCGCGGCCGCGGGCGCCGCGAGCTGGCTTGGCCTCTCGGCGAGCTGGCAGTTCGCGGTCTGCGCCCTCGTGACCGTCATCGGCTGCGCGCTTGCGCATCTCCTGCGCCGCAGGAAGAATCCGCAGGCCGATCGTCTCATGAATCTTGACGAGGGCGAGCGCATCCGAGTCGAATCCGTGGGCACGGGCGGCACCGCCGTCGTGCAGTACCGCGGCGCGCCCTGGATCGCCTGCGCCGAAGAGGGCGATCTCACGCCGGGCACCTGGATCATCGCCCGCGTCGACGGTACTCGCCTCGTCCTTCGTTCCGCCGCCCTCAAGTAGAGGCGACGCCTATTTCACACGTCATACGGAGTCATTGAAAAAATGAACGTCAGCGGCTTTCTCATCTTTACGCTCGTGCTCGTCGTCGTGGCGGTGCTCTTTGCGTTCCAGTCCGTCAAGGTCGTGCCCCAGCAGACCGCGTGGGTGGTCGAGCGCCTCGGCAAGTTCCACGCCGTGCTCACGCCGGGCCTCAACTTCATCATTCCCTTCATCGACCGCGTCGCCTACCGCCACTCCCTCAAGGAGATTCCGCTCGACACGCCGAGCCAGGTCTGCATCACGCGCGACAATACCCAGCTCACGGTCGACGGCGTCCTCTTCTTCCAAGTGACCGACCCGCAGCGCGCCTCCTACGGCACGTCCAACTACGTCGTCGCCATCACGCAGCTCGCCCAGACGACGCTTCGCTCCGTCGTCGGCAGGATGGAGCTCGACAAGACCTTCGAGGAGCGCGATCTCATCAACAAGTCCGTCGTCTCCGCGATTGACGAGGCGGCCCTCAACTGGGGCGTCAAGGTGCTCCGCTACGAGATCAAGGACCTGACGCCGCCCGCCGTCATCCTGCAGGCCATGCAGCAGCAGATCACGGCCGAGCGTGAAAAGCGCGCCGTCGTCGCCGCATCCGAAGGCCGCAAGCTCGAGCAGATCAACCTCGCCACCGGCGCCCGCGAGGCCGCCATCGCCCAGTCCGAGGGTGAAAAGCAGGCCGAGATCAACAAGGCCGAAGGCCAGGCGGCCGCCACGCTCGCCCTTGCCACGGCAACGGCCGAGGCCCTTCGCCGCGTTGCCGCCGCCACGCAGGCCGAAGGCGGCATGAACGCCGTCAACCTGCAGGTCGCCGAAAAGTACGTCGAGGCCTTCTCGCAGCTCGCGAAGACCAACAACACGCTCATCGTCCCGGGCAACCTCGGCGACATCTCCGGCATGATCGCCTCGGCGATGAAGATCGTCGACGGCGCCAAGGCCCAGCTCCCGCCCAAGGCCTGAGCCGTCCTTTGAAGCACCTTCCGAAGGCGCCCGCAGGATTCGTCCGCGGGCGCCTTTTCCGTCGCACCTCCATCATCACCTGCACCGCATGCCGTTTCGTACTCCTGAAGCGGGTGCGGGGCCTTCGCTCTGTATAATGTCGGCATGTTTTCACAAGAGCCGCGGCACCCCTGCATGATGGCCCCCAAGGATGAAATTTCCTATGACCGAACAGAATACGAGCGGCGCCGTCGTGGCGCTTCCTTCGATCGGCGATTCCGCCGTTCTCACCGAGATCCTGATGTACACCGGACGTGATGCGATCGCCGTCATGCTGAATGAGCAGGGCGATCCCAATGACTTCTCCAGGATCGTCTTCGGCGTCGCCTCGATCTTCATGGGGCACACCGACTCGCTCGAGCTTCCCGAGGGCTGGGATCCCGCCGCGCGGGGCGCCGCCCTTCGTCCGCTTCTTTCCGACATGCTTGAAAACATGCCCGAGGAGGACCGCAGGACCTTCGCCGATGACGAGAGTCTCCTTGTGCTCGCCGTCATGACCTGCTTCCAGGAGGCCGCCGCCATCGCAGAGTACTGGGCCGATGCCCACGAGACGACGGACATGCAGACCATTCTGAACGGCGTCCTTCATGACGAACTCTTCTCCGCCCACTTCGCCACCTGGGCTGAGATGATCCTCGGCATTGCCCCCGAAGAGGAGGACGAGGAAGGCGCGGCGGATGACAGCGAAGGAGACAAGACGGAATGACGGACGAAAAGAAGATCGAGGAGCAGGCCCCGGAGCAGGGCGAGGAAAAGGTCGAGGCTGTCGTTCTTGACGAGAACGTGCTCGAACAGCTGCTGGTCGGTTGCATCTGGGACGTGCTCCGCCGCATGCACCGCGTTGCCACGAAGGCCATCACGCCCGACCAGGCAACCGAGGAGGACGATGCCATTGCGCGTCACCTCGCCCGCACGCTCATGGGTGAGAATCCCGGCTTCACGAGCGCGCTTCCGCTCGTCGGTCCCGCGCTCGTCGAGGAGCTGCGCAAGCTTCCCGACTATGCCGAGGACGAGCTCCCCGAGGAGATCGACAGTGCCAATCCGCGCGCCGTCATGGTCTACGTGTGCCGCACCTTCCTGCACGGCATTTACGACATGGTCCGCACGCTGACGAAGGCCGATGAGATGACGCCCGAGAAGCTCTCCGAGACCGTGAATTCGACCGCCGCGCTCTGGACGCTGCGCTTCACCGGCCGCAGGACCGACAAACTCAACTGAACGATCGGAGACGGGACATGGCCGGTTGCGGATCGAACTGCAGCGCAGGATGCTGCAAGGACTTCAGTTCCAGGGCGGAGCGTCTGCCCAATCTTCTGAGCGTCGAGGTGACGGGCGAGATCTTCGCGAAGGCCGTCCGCAACATGACGCTTCGCGCCGCTCAGCGCGCCGCGGGCATGATGAGCGACGAGGAGTATGAGGAGGCCAAGAGCAAGCTCGTGCGCTGGCTCGTCAACGCCTTTTCGGGCGAGAATCCTCACTATGAGGCCGACTCCGAGTGGCACGGCAACGGCGGTCTCGCCGACTATCTGGCCGAGACGCTCGACTATCACGGCCATTCGCCCCGTCAGGTGATCACGCATGCGGCCGCGCTCTTTGCCGACGACGCCGACAACCTCGCGCGCGAGATCGTCGAGCGCGGCGGCCTCGACACGCCCGCGGCCCGTCAGGCGCTGGCGCAGGTCGCAGGCATGTGGGCGCAGGTCTTCACGGGCGTTCCGCCCGAATTCGCCTGAGGTTAGCCATGGCGCGCAGTCCGCTTGAAGAGCACGCTCCCGACGTCACCCGCGAGATCATGGGGCGTCTTTCCCCCGAGGCCATGCGCACGCTTCGTGCCGTCTCTGAAATGCGAAACCGTCCCGCCGAGGACGTTCTTCGTGAGGAGCTTCGCGGCTACATCGCCGACAAGCTTCCGCTGCCCGACGTCGAGGCCATCATCCACGCGATGGGCGAGCGCTTCTATGCGCTCGGCTATGCGTGCGGCACCGCCAAGCGCTTCCTGAGGAAGCTCAGGGGCGAATGACCCGCAGTCCTTCAATGAAATGACGGCCCGAAACCTTGCGGTTCCGGGCCGTTGTATTTTTCAGGGCATTCAGTCGCCTGATTTCAAAAGCTTCTTCTTGAGGCCGTCGTCGATGGCATTGTCGCCAAGCCAGATGGCTAGCACGGCGTTGTAGAGCGCGCGGCCGCCGCCGATGGGCTCGCCCACGGGCTTGTCATTCAGATGGACCGTGGTGCCCTTGTCGGGCGAATAGTCGAAGTCGATGATGTCGCCCGTTTTCACGTCGCCGATCGACCTCATGAGGCTGCGCAGGGCCTCAAGTCCGGCGGAAATCGCCTTTTCCTTGGCAGGCTGGAGGTTCGCCTTGATGCCGTCGTTGAGCGAGTCGATGAAGCTCGCGCAGGAGACGTCGCGTAGCAGGCCGAGACGAACGCGGGCAGCGCTGTTCTGGGCCATGACCTCGGTGTTCCTGCGGGCGGGCGCCTTCAGGTAGAGCCCTGCCGTGTAGACCTTGAAGAAGATTTTCGTGCGAAGGCCCGCACCGTTGAGCAGAAGTTGCTCGCCGTTGACGTTCGCCTGCGGCTCGTAGGTGATGGATTCGATCTTGAGGGGCTGGCCGGCGAAGGCGATGCCAAGCGTGAGCGTCATGCAGGCGGCCGCGGCCAGTCTCTTGAGAATGTGGGTCATGGGCTTTCCTGATGTGAAAAAGGAACACGCAGAATCGTGCCACCGCCCGCGTGCGAACGGGAAAAAACCGCAAACGACTTTGTCTCAAGAGTTTTCAGTCTTCCCGGCCTTCGCGGACTCGGCGGCCTTTCGGGCCTCGATGCGCTTCTGGCGCTTCCTGCCGCGCACGACCGAACTGGTTTGCAGCGCCACGGATAGTGCGATGAGTCCGATGCCTGGGTAGAAGGAAGGACCGAGGTCGCGGGCCTCGCCGAAGATGACCATGGCGAGGATGATCGAGTAGATCGGCTCGAGGTTGTAGGAGAGGTTGACCGTGAAGGCCGAGATATGCTCGAGCGACTGGATCTGCAGGATGTACATGAAGAGCGTGCAGAAGATCGCGAAGATCGGCAGATAGAGCGTGTCGGGCCAGGTCGGGATGAAGGGCTCGGGCGGCATGAGCGAGACGTAGATGGGGATCGCAACGCAGGAGAAGGCGAAGCCGCCGAGTAGCTGCCAGCTCATGACGGTGACGCTCGAGTACTTGGCTCGGTAGCGCTTGAAGTAGACGGCCAGAAGCGCCGCCGCTGCGGCGCCCACGAGGCCGAGAGCAATGCCGAGGCGGTACTGCGCGTCGAAGTGGAAGATGAGCGAGATGCCGAAGATCGTCACGAGCGAGAAAAGCATCTCGCGCAGCGAGATGCGGGCCCTGTTCATCAGCGGCTCGATGAGCGCCGTGAAAAAGCCGATCGACGAGAAGGCCACGACGCCGATGCTCACGTTCGAGGCCTTGATCGAGGCATAGAAGAGCGTCCACTGCACGGCGAGAAGCGCGCCCACGCCCATGATCGCGATCCTGTCGCGCGGCGTCACCTTCTCAAGGCGCTTCGTCAGCCAGGCCCAGAGCCACAGGCAGCCGCCCGCAATCACGATGCGCCAGAAGACGATGAGGCCGGGCGAGAGCATCATGAGCTTGCCGAAGACGCCGGTCCAGCCGGCCAGAAGAATGGAGATGTGAAGCTGAAGGAAGGCCTTTTTCACGGCGCACCGCCAGGAGGGAGACTGTTTGAAGATTGGGAACAGGTCGGCTTTTCGCCCCTTTTCAAGGCTCTGCCGGCCGCGCCTATGCTACCGCAAGAAGAAGGAACTTGCCATGCCGGACACACGGCCCGGGCGTGACGTTTTCCCGCATCTTCTTCCGCCTCATCCTTAGCTGATCGTCAAGATACGTACAGCTCTTTTGATAATAGAAACTTAGCTAGCTAATTGTGAGGTTTCGGCGGTATCGTTTCTCGAAACGCTACGAAAAGCTCCGGTCGG
>NZ_KQ968522.1:0-1680 GCF_001578585.1 Sutterella sp. KLE1602 | reverse complement strand
GATCTCTACAGGGTGAAAGTCCCGAAGGCAGGGTGCGGTCACCAAGCCTCTAGCCAACGGCAAGGGTGTCCATCGCGAGGTGGAATCTGAAGGAAGCCCAAGGCAAAACGCCGGTCTGACGAATAGAAATCACATCAGGCAACCAGGGTGGGTAAGCCTGCCATGGAAGGTAAAGCCCTAAGACCGCCCGTAACCTCTGGCTGTAAATGTGGCAGATGGATGGCGTGAAAGAGATCGTTCTTACCGGGGGAGGCCTCACGGACGTGGTACAGCCACGGAGTAAAGCTTGTCGTGAGGAGTCAGCAGAGGCCGTAGTAAGAATACTCGAGCACGCGAATCTGAGCAAGGCTCTTTCGAGAGTTGAGGCCAATCGTGGTGCCCCGGGCGTGGACAGGATGGGTACGGACGAACTCCGGGACTACATCAGCGCACACCCGCATGAACTCACCAGTGCGATCATCAAAGGCACATACAGGCCGTCGCCCGTTCTTCGTGTCAGCATTCCCAAGGAGGAACCGGGTAAATTCAGAGAGTTGGGCATCCCAACAGTCCGAGATAGACTTGTACAACAAGCTATCGCTCAGGTTCTGAACCGATATTACGACCTTACGTTCTCCGATCGAAGCTATGGCTTTCGCCCCGGCAAGAGCGCGCAAGACGCGATCATGGCCGTGACGGCCTATGCCGAAGAAGGGTACGTCTGGGCAGTCGATATGGACCTCGAGAAATTCTTCGACAAGATCAACCACTCGAAGATGGTGCAGATCCTGTCCGAACGTATCAGCGACGGCAGGGTCATCTCCCTCATCCACCGCTTTCTCAGAGCCGACGTTCAAACGAACAAAGGCCTCGAGACACGGGATATGGGCGCGCCGCAAGGCGGTCCCCTGTCTCCGATCCTGGCCAATATCCTGTTGGATAAGTTGGACAAGGAATTGGAGAAGCGCGGACTCAGGTTCGCGAGATATGCAGACGACATGATTGTGCTCTGCAAGTCCAAGAGGGCGGCCACACGAGTGTTTGAATCGCTGACTTGCTTCATCGAAAAGAAACTTCTACTGCGCGTCAATCGCAAGAAGTCCAAGATTGTGTACGTGGGGAACCGTGAACTGAAGTTTCTGGGTTACGGCTTCGCGCCCCTCAAAGGCCGGATTATTCCTACCGTGCATTTCAGGAGCAAGGCCAAGTTCAAGGACCGCATCCGTAAGATCCTGCATAGAAATAAGGGGCAGAGACTCGACCAGTTTACGTCCGAGCTGCGAACCTACCTCTCAGGTTGGAGCAACTACTTTGGACTGGCCGCATTCTTGGGGTGGGCTAGAGGCACTGACGAATGGATCAGACGGCGCATCCGTATGATCTACTGGAAGAGATGGAAGCGGGTGGTGACCAAGTACAAGGCGCTCAGGAAACTGGGAGCGTCCAAAGACTTGGCGAAGAAGGGCGCAGGCTCGAGTAAAAGCTATTGGAGGGTGGCCGGGAGTCCGGTGCTTTCCTCGACCTTGACAAACGAGTACCTGAAACGAAAAGGATGGACCTGGCTTGCTCTGATTGCTCGGCCCGTGGAATGGCATCTGACTGGCTGTTAAGCCTGTTACTAGGAACCGCCGTATACGGATCCGTACGTACGGTGGTGTGGAAGGACGGCATGGGAAGTAATCCCATGCCTCCTATCCGATT
>NZ_KQ968521.1:0-27347 GCF_001578585.1 Sutterella sp. KLE1602 | reverse complement strand
ACCCCGGTTTCGAAAGAGACCGGGGTTTTTGTTTGTGCGCCCGGCAGCGCACGTGTGTCTATGCGGTGAAAGTCCGCTGTCCGCCCGAACCGGGGAAGGACGAGTGAGTCGTGCAAGTCGAGGGAGGCAACGACCTTGATGAAGGAAGCCGATAACAAAACTCCAGCCTGACGAACAGGAATCGGATGTGAGGCGTGTATCTTGGGAGAGTCGGCAAAGCTCGATTAACCCAAAGCTGTTCCGGAAGGGATGCACGTAGATCCGGCAGGTGGGGAGGGAAGCACATGTGTGATACCTGGGGAGAGCCATCTCGACGCCGCGAGGCTACCGAGGTTCGGGAGGCCGAGGGATGTCGGCATGGAAGTCAGCCGAGGTCGTAGTAGGGCGAAATTCCTTGGCTACACTTCGTGGGGATGACGGGACAACCGCTAGTTCACCCGAAAAGCTTCAAGCGGCTGCAGGACAAGCCTCGCACCGTCTTCTACAGGGCGCGCGGCGGGTCACTCTTTCGAACGATTAGGGTGCTCAATGCGATTCTGCGTGGATGGCGGCAGTACTTCAAGTTGGACACTCGCAAGGGGGGGGCGAAGCGCTCGACATACACATCCGACGCCATCTCCCAAAGTCGGTGTGGATTGCATGGAAGCGACCGAAGACACGTGAACGGGAACCTCGACGTCGCGGCTTGGATAAAGAGCGTGCGTGGAAGTCTGCCAACAACGGACGGGGTGCATGGTGGAACGCTGACGCACTTCACATGCGCGATGCATTTCCAAAGTCTTTCTTCAGACGACAGGGACTCTACAGCCTTCTCGAGATGCGCTGAGTCTCCTTCTATTTCTAACTCAGAAACCGCCGGATGCCGAACGGCACGTCCGAACGCTCAGCACTGAGTGAGCATAGTGGTGTGGGAGGGGAGTGCCTGTGAGGGCGCTCTCTACCCGATTCCCGCGCCCGAGAGGTCGGGCATGACCTGCCGTTCGAATTTTGCTAGAGTACTGCGCATGAGCAACGATCTTTTCGGCGGCGAACTTCTGCCGCCAGACGCCAAATCCAAGCCCGCGTCCCGAAAGGCTTCAACCCAAGAGCCGCAGCCCATGCTGAGGCCGCTGGCCGAACGCATGCGACCGGGAACCCTCGACGAAGTCGTGGGGCAGACTCACTTGCTGGGAGCGGGAGCGCCGCTTCGCACCGCATTCGAACAGCATCGCCCGCATTCGATGATCCTCTGGGGGCCTCCCGGCGTCGGCAAGACCACGCTTGCCCGCCTGATGGCATCGGCATTTGACCTCCCCTTCATCTCGATCTCCGCCGTACTCGGCGGCGTGAAGGAAATCCGTGACGCCGTTGATGCCGCAAAGGAAACGATGCGTCTCACCGGCAGGCCAACTCTTCTTTTTGTGGATGAGGTCCATCGATTCAGCAAGAGCCAGCAGGACGCCTTTCTGCCTCATGTGGAGTCGGGACTCTTCGTCTTTGTCGGCGCGACGACCGAAAATCCCAGCTTTGAGGTGAATTCGGCTCTTCTGAGCCGTTCGACTGTGTATCAGCTTCAGAGTCTCAAGCCCGAGGAGTCCGAAGTCCTTCTTGAGCGTGCGCTTGAGAGAGAGTTTCCGAAGCTCTCGGTGACGGAGGATGCACGCCGTGTCATGATCGAACTGTCCGACGGAGACGCCAGGCGGCTTCTCAATGCGGTCGACGTGTCCTGCACGATGGCTCTCGAGAGGGGAATGACGGAGGTCGATGCGGGATTTCTCAGGAAGACGCTTCCTGCAACTCTGCGCCGCTTCGACAAGGGCGGCGACAACTACTACGATCAGATCAGCGCCATGCACAAGTCCGTGCGTGGATCCGATCCCGATGCAGCGCTTTACTGGATGTGCCGCATGCTCGACGGCGGGTGCGATCCGCGCTACATTGCCCGCCGCGTCGTGCGCATGGCGATCGAGGACATCTCGCTGGCTGATCCGCGCGCGACGCAGCTTGCCGTGGAGGCGGCTGAAATCTACGAGCGACTCGGCTCTCCCGAGGGGGAGCTTGCCATCGCGCAGGCTGTCGTCTATCTTGCCTGCGCACCCAAGAGCAACGCCGTCTACAACGCCTACAACGCAGTGCGGGCCTTCGTGAAGACGGACCGCACGCGTCCCGTCCCCATGTATTTGCGAAACGCGCCTACGAAGCTCATGAAGGAGCTCGGATACCATGAGGGCTATCGCTACGCACATGACGAGCCTGGCGCCTTTGCCGCCGGCGAAATCTACATGCCCGAAGGGCTCGAAGGCATGAAGTGGTACAAACCTGTCGATCGCGGTCTGGAGATCAAGATCGCTGAAAAGCTTGCTCGCCTGGAGTCGCTCAACGAAGAGGCCAGAAAGGCGGGGCGCGGGCGCAGAAGGGGCCAGGGCAGGTAGGTGGTCCTCATGAGCCGCAGTACTGCTGAATTTGCCTTTTCTCCGATAAAAGGAGAAAATTAAAAGATCGACTTCTGATGGCCGGCGTGCTTGCGCCGGCAACTTTAAAGGTAAAAACAATGCTTGACCTGACGATGCTGCGCAAGCAGCTCCCTGAAGTGGTTGCCCGCCTTGCGACGCGCAACTTTGTGTTCCCTGAAAAGGAATTCAACGAACTTGAAGCTGCCCGCAAGACCGTGCAGACCAAGACCGAAGATCTGCAGCAGAAGCGCAACGTGCTCTCCCGTCAGATCGGCATGGCCAAGAAGAACGGTGAGGACGCTTCCGCCCTGATGGCTGAAGCCGCCCAGATTCCCGAAGAACTTACGAAACTTGAGGCCGAACTCGACGACATTCGCACGCGTCTCAACGACATGCTTCTCCGCATTCCTAACCTCCCGCACGAAAGCGTGCCGGTCGGCAAGGATGAGTCTGAAAATGTTGAAGTCCGCCGTTGGGGCACCCCGCGCGAGTTTGACTTTGAAGTCAAGGACCATGTCGACGTCGGCGCTCCGCTCGGCCTCGACTTCGATACGGCCGCCAAGGAGTCCGGCGCCCGCTTCGCCTTCATGCGCGGTCAGATTGCCCGTCTTCATCGCGCCCTCGCCCAGTTCATGCTGGACACGCACACCCGTGAAAACGGCTATGTCGAGTGCTACACGCCGTACATCGTGACGGCTTCCACGATGCAGGGCACCGGCCAGCTACCGAAGTTCGAGGAGGACCTCTTCGCCGCCAAGAAGGGCGGTGCCTTTGGTGAACAGGAACAGATGTATCTCGTGCCGACTGCTGAAGTCACGCTGACGAATCAGGTTGCCGGCATGATGCTCAGCTACAAGGACCTTCCGCTCAAGGTGACGGCCCATACGCCGTGCTTCCGTTCCGAAGCCGGTGCTTACGGCCGCGACACCCGCGGCATGATCCGCCAGCATCAGTTCGACAAGGTGGAAATGGTCCGCATCGTTCGTCCGGAAACCTCCTACGACGATCTCGAGGAAATGACCCACAACGCCGAAGGCATTCTGCAGAAGCTCGGTCTGCCGTACCGTGTCGTCGCGCTCTCCACGGGCGACATGGGCTTCGGTGCCACGAAGACCTATGACCTTGAAGTCTGGATCCCCGCGCAGAACACCTACCGCGAGATTTCGTCCTGCTCCAACTGCGAGGCCTTCCAGGCCCGCCGCATGGGCGCTCGCTTCAAGGATGAAAATGGCAAGACCCAGTACGTCCACACGCTCAACGGTTCCGGCCTCGCCGTCGGCCGCACGCTCGTCGCCGTGCTCGAAAACTACCAGAACGCTGACGGCAGCGTGACGGTTCCCGAAGCGCTTCGTCCGTACATGGGCGGTGTTGAAGTGCTCCGTCCGATCGAAGGCGGCGTTTTCGCCCACTAAGCTGTTCAGGCAGCGACAGCTTCGAATTCGTTCGAATCTGAAGCGGGAGGTTTGACAAAACCTCCCGCTTTCTGTAATATGCAAAACCTGTTCTCCTTATGGGGAATAGCCGGAAGGATGGCAGAGTGGTCGAATGCGCCGGACTCGAAATCCGGTATACGGTTATACCGTATCGTGGGTTCAAATCCCACTCCTTCCGCCAGATGCAAAGTGAACGGAAATCAACTTCCGGTCACGATCCCGATTGAAGCCCCGCACTCGGATCGAGCTGCGGGGCTTTATTTTGGCGCCGCCTTTTTCTACAATGGGCGCTGTTTCAGATACCCTTTCGTCCGTCTCTCATGACTCCGCAGCACATCATTGAAGCAGCGCTACTGAGCTCGCGGCGGCCGATGCCGGTGCGCGAGATCAGGCGTCTCTTCGACGACAGGCTGAGCGCCAAGTCCGTGAAGGAACACCTCGCTGAGCTTCAGGCCTTCTGGGAGGACCGCGGCATGCGCCTCGTGGAGCTCTCCGACGGGTGGCGCTTCCAGACGGCCTCGGAGCTTGGTCCCAGATTCCTGCGCCTTGACGAGGAAAAGCCGCCCCGCTATTCGAGGGCGGCCATGGAGACGCTGGCCATCATCGCCTATCATCAGCCCGTGACCCGCGGCGACATTGAGGAGCTTCGCGGCGTGACCGTCAATCCGGCCACCCTCAGGCTCTTCGAGGAGCGCGGATGGATCGAGACGGTGGGTTATCGGGAGTCGCCGGGCAGGCCGGCGCTTCTTGCCACGACCAGAACTTTTTTAAATGATCTCGGACTCAGAAGCCTTGCAGAACTGCCGGGCCCTGATGCCGAGCCGCTTCCCGACTTCCTGCTGTCGGAAGCCCTGCCGCCTTCGGCGGCAGCCGACGAAGGGCCGATGCCGCTTCAGAAGGAGATTGATTTTGAGAAACAACAGTAATTCTCGCGGCGGTCGCCGTCCGCAGTCCGCCGAACGCAAGCGCACGCCGTTCCGTCGTCCTGGCGAAGGCAATTTGCCTCGCACCCGTCGCGTGCGCGAGGACGCCCCCTTTTCCGAGCGCGCAGGCCTGGCCTCTCCGCGCGAGGCCTTCGGACAGATGGAGTCCGAGGCCGACGGCTACAGGGGCTTTGCGGATCGTCCGATCGCGCTCGACATCATCGACCGCGCCCGCCAGCAGCAGACGCCTGCCGATCTGCCGACCGAAAAGCTTCAGAAGGCGCTCGCCGATGCTGGGCTCGGATCCCGCCGCGACATGGAGGCTCTGATCGCCTCCGGCGTCGTGACCGTCAACGGTCAAACCGCCACCGTGGGTGACCGCGTTACGGCTGCGGACATGATTCGTGTCGAGGGCAGGCTCGTGCGCCGCACGATGGCTGCCTCCTCCACGCCCCGCGTTCTGATGTACCACAAGATGGCCGGCGAAATCGTCTCCCGTGACGACCCTGAAGGCCGTCCCTCCGTCTTTGCGCGTCTTCCCCGCGTCTCGGGCGCCCGCTGGGTGGCCGTGGGCCGTCTTGACTTCAATACCGAGGGCCTTCTTCTCTTCACGACCTCCGGCGCGCTTGCCAACCGCCTTATGCATCCCCGTTACGAGATCGATCGCGAGTATGCCGTTCGAGTCATCGGCGAGCTTGAGGCCGAGCAGATGCTTCAGCTTCAGCAGGGCATTGAGCTTGAGGACGGCATGGCGAAGTTCGACAAGCTCGAGGATCAAGGCGGAACGGGCATGAACCACTGGTACCTCGTGCAGATCCGCGAGGGTCGCAATCGCGAGGTCCGCCGCATGTTCGAAGCTGTCGGCATGACGGTTTCGCGCCTTATCCGCGTTCGCTACGGCGCCGTTTCTCTTCCGAAGACCCTGCCGCGCGGCAAACGCATGGAACTCACGCCTGAAGAGGTTCGCGCCTGGATGCTTGACCTCGATGAGGCCGAGAAGAAAATGGCCGCCGCAGCTCCTGCAAAGGCTGAGGCTAAGAAGGCCGAAAAGGCCGCCGCTCGTGAAAAGGCCCGCGCCCGCGCTCGTGCCGAAAGCGAGGCCGAGGCCCGCGAGGCTCGTCGAGGCACCCGCTTCAAGGAAGGCAAGTCCGACCGCACGGGCGTGCCCATGTGGGAGGCTCGCGACATGAGCGATCGCCCGACGCAGCGCCGCCGAACGGGCGAACGCTCCTGATCGCGAAAGGACCTGAAAAAGCGGCTCCGCGCTTGCGCGGGGACGCTTTTTCACCTACAATCGCGGGTGTTCGTGAAAACCCGAGGCGACCTTCAAGATCGTGTCCGTCCCTGAGCAAACGGGGGAGAGGGCGTTTTCACGGAAAGGTTCAGGCGGCGCAGACCGAGAGAAGGCCGCGCCGTTGCCCTGCCGGAATGAGAATCCCGAGGCCGCGTGTCCAGAAGGACATGCAGAAGGCTGCAGACGGACCGCCGGCGTCAGAGGGTGTCGAATGGGCGTTTGCCCATTTTTTTTTGTTTTTTTCGAGCTTCGGCTGACTTTTGTCCGCTTAAGCTGCAGGGACGAGCCGTTCAGCACGGACGCGCCGTCAGGACGGGCCGGGATGACTCCGGCCGCAATTTAATAGGAAGTTTGATCAATGACCCAATCCGGAGCGCTTAACGAGCTCGTTGAACGTACCGTCGAAGGCATGGGCTATGAGTTCGTCGAACTCGAGCGCCTTGCCAGAGGCCTTGTCCGCGTGACGATCGACACCACCGCCGAAGGCGGCATCTCGCTTGAGGACTGCGAACGCGTGAGCGATCAGCTCACCCACCTCTTCACGGTGGAGGACATTCCCTATGAGCGCCTTGAGGTGTCCTCTCCCGGCGTTGAGCGCCCCTTGAAGCGCGCCCGCGACTGGGATCGCTTCGCCGGCGAACTCGCTCACGTCGAGCTCTTTGCGCCCCTTCACGCCGAAGGCTTCCCTGAGGCCGGCCGCCGCAAGCTCGATGGCCGCATCATCTCCATTGAAGGCGAGTCCGGTGCTGAAACGATCACGTTCGACTTCTTCGAGGTCTTCATCGCCCGCACGCCCACTGCTGCCGTTACGGCGCTCCGCGGCCGCAGGAAGAAGACGGCCGAGGTTCCCCCCGTGCGCGTCACCTTCCCGCTGTCCGATGTCGACAATGCCCATCTTCTTGCTGAATTGAACTTTAAAGGTTGATTTCAATGAACTGTCGTGAAATGCTCCAGCTTGTCGACGTACTCGCAAGCGAAAAGAATGTTGCCAAGGACACCGTCTTCGGCGTGCTCGAGGCCGCGCTTGCCAGCGCCGTCAAGAAGGCTCAGTTCCCCGGTGAGGACGCCGACGTCGTCGTGCATGTCGACCGCGTGACGGGCGAATTCAAGGCCGCCCGCCGCTGGCTCGTCGTTGCCGACGAGGAAGGTCTCCAGGAGCCGGACCGTCAGGAAATGTATTCCGACGTCATCGACGAATATCCGGAAATCCAGCCCGGGGAATTCATCGAGCGCGAGATCGAAGTGATTGACGTCGACACGACGGGCCGCCGCTTCGCTCAGGACGCCAAGCAGGTCATCCTTCAGCGCCTGCGTGACGCCGAACGCGAGCAGATCCTCAAGGAGTTCCTCGATCGCAACGAAAGCATCGTGACTGGCACGATCAAGCGCATCGACAAGGGCGACGCCATCGTTGAAATCGGCCGTCTTGAAGCTCGCCTGCCGCGCAACCAGATGATTCCGCGTGAGAATCTCCGCACGGGTGACCGCGTGCGCGCCTACGTCGACCATGTCGGCGAGTCCAACAAGGGCCAGCAGGTGTTCCTCTCCCGCACGTCCCCCGAATTCATCAAGAAGCTCTTCGAGCTTGAAGTCCCGGAAATCGAGGAAGGCCTCCTCGAGATCAAGTCCGCCGCCCGTGATCCGGGCGTGCGCGCCAAGATCGCCGTCTACGCCCGCGACCGCCGCATCGATCCGATCGGCACCTGCGTAGGCATGCGCGGCTCCCGCGTCAATGCCGTGACGAACGAACTCGGCGGCGAACGCGTCGACATCGTGCCCTGGAACGAGGATCCCGCCCAGTTCGTGGTCGGTGCCCTTGAGCCCGCCAAGGTCCGTTCGATCGTCATGCTCGAAGAGACCCACACGATGGAAGTCGTCGTCGACGAGGACAATCTCGCCATCGCCATCGGCCGCGCCGGCCAGAACGTTCGTCTTGCGTCCGAGCTCACCGGCTGGCAGATCAACATCATGACCGAAGCTGCCGCCGCTCAGAAGCGCGATGAGGAAGTCGCGAAGATCCGCGCCGACTTCATGGACAGCCTCGACATCGACGAGGCCGCCGCCGACGTGCTTATCGGTGAAGGCTTCTCCTCCGTTGAGGAAATCGCTTACGTTCCTGAGAAGGAGCTCTACGCGATCGAGGCCTTCGACCGTGAAACGGTCGACGAGCTTCGCCAGCGCGCCCGCAACAAGCTTCTCGCCGACGCCATCACCCGTGAAGAGAATCTGCGCAAGGCCGACGAGCCGTTGCTGAGCCTTGAGGGCATGGACAACGATCTCGCCAGCCAGCTTGTGGGCCACGGCGTCAAGACGCTTGACGATCTTGGCGAACTCGCCACGGACGATCTCGTTGAAATGACGGGCATCGACGAAGAGCGCGCGAGCAGCCTCATCATGAAGGCCCGCGAGCACTGGTTCGAATAATCAGGCGCAAGGCGAAGGGAGCGCGACCGCGAATGGCGGAGACCGCGCTCCGGACGAATCAGGATTTGTCCCCAAAGAAATGGTCTTCCGCCGCGAATGAATAATCGCCGTGTCGTCTGCGCGCGAACGTCCTTCGGGACGCAGGTGTACAGACGCAGGCACGGCAGATGCGTTCGGTCCGGGAAAGTCCCGCAGCGTCCCAGAGGACGCAGGGCATTCAGGCTGAAGGCATCAAGGAGAAAGGAATTTATGGCCAGCAAAACGGTAAGCGAATTCGCACAGGAACTCAAGGTGGCCGCCAAGACGCTTCTGGCTCAACTTCGAGCCGCGGGCGTCAACAAGGCGAGCGAAACGGATGAATTGAGCGAGACCGACAAGACGCGCCTGCTCGACAGCCTGCGCGTCGAGCGCACGCAATCGGCTCAGCGCAAGATCACCGTCACGCGCAAGGAACAGAGCGTCGTCAAGCAGCAGGACGGCTCCGGCCGCTCCCGTGCGATTCCGGTCGAAGTGCGACGCAAGCGCGTCTTCGTGAAGAATCCGCAGGTGCTCGCCGAGGAGGCTGCTCGCGCTGAAGCCGAAGCCGCTCAGGCCCGCCGCGCCGCCGAGGAAAAGGCCGCCGCCGAAGCCTGCGCCCGTGCGGAGGCTGAGGAGCGCGCCCGTGCTGAAGAGGCCCGCCGCGCCGAGGAAGCCCGCATCCGCGAGGAAGAGGAGCGCCGCGCCGCCCAGGAACGTGCCGAAGCCGCACGCCGTGAAGCTGAAGAAGCCCGTGCTCGTGAGGAAGCTTTGAAGAAGGAACAGGAAAAGGACGAGGCCGCCCTCAAGGCCGCCCGTCGCGAGGCCGAAAAGGCCAAGCTTGATGCTGAAGTGGCCGCCGCCACTGCCAAGCGCATGGAGGCCGAGGCCGCCGAACGCCGTCGCCGCGAGGAAGCTCGCCGCAAGGCCGAGGAGGAGGCCCGCAGCATCCGCGCCATGATGAACCGCAAGAACGGAGTTCTCACCGCCAAGAAGGTCAAGCCCGCTGAAAAGCCCGCCGAAGCCCCGAAGGCCGCTGAGCAGAAGCCTGCCGCCAAGGATGACAAGGCCAAGAAGACCGCTCGTCCGCAGCGTCCGGCCGCCGAGCCGCAGCAGAATGCCGGTGATGGCCGCAAGGGCCACCCGTCCGACCGCAAGAAGGGCGGCAAGGGCGGCTCCGACCGCTTCGGTGATGAGGGTCAGCATCGCCGCACGATCAAGACGCGCGGTGAGGACGATTCCGGGCAGACCGGCTGGCGCACGGCCCGCGGCCGTCGCAGCCAGGACCGCAACCGTCATGCCGAACCCGTTCAGCAGGTTCAGGAACAGGTGGTGCGTGAAGTTCAGGTGCCTGAGACGATCAGCGTTGCGGACCTTGCCTACAAGATGGCCGTCAAGGCCACCGAAGTGATCAAGACCCTCATGAAGATGGGGCAGATGGTCACGATCAACCAGATGCTCGATCAGGACACGGCGATGCTCATCGTCGAGGAAATGGGCCACAAGGCCGTCGCCGCCAAGCCGGACGATCCCGAAGCCATCCTCGGTGAACTGCAGAACGTCGAATATCCCGCTCTGCCGCGTCCGCCTGTCGTCACGATCATGGGCCACGTTGACCACGGCAAGACCTCGCTGCTCGACTACATTCGTCGTGCCAAGGTTGCGGCCGGTGAAGCCGGCGGCATTACGCAGCACATTGGTGCCTACCATGTGAAGACGCCGCGCGGCATCGTCACCTTCCTCGACACCCCGGGCCATGAAGCCTTTACGGCCATGCGCGCCCGTGGCGCTCAGGCCACCGACGTCGTCATTCTGGTGGTTGCCGCCGACGACGGCGTGATGCCCCAGACGAAGGAGGCCATTGCGCACTCCCGTGCCGCTGGCGTTCCGCTCGTTGTCGCCATCAACAAGATCGACAAGCCCGAGGCCAATCCTGAGCGCGTAAAGCAGGAGCTCGTTGCCAACGACGTCATGCCTGAAGAGTGGGGCGGCGACGTGCCGTTCTGCCCCGTGTCCGCCAAGACGGGCGCAGGTGTTGACGAACTTCTTGAAAACGTGCTGCTTCAGGCCGAAATGCTCGAGCTCAAGGCTCCGGTCGAAGGTCCCGCCCACGGCATCGTGATCGAATCCCGCCTCGACAAGGGCCGCGGCCCCGTCGCGTCCATTCTGGTTCAGGGTGGTACGCTGCATCGCGGCGACATCGTGCTCGTCGGCCAGGAATTCGGCCGCGTGCGCGCCATGATCAACGAACTCGGCAAGGCCCAGCAGGCCGCCGGTCCGTCCATCCCTGTCGAAATTCAGGGCCTTTCCGGCGTTCCTGCCGCGGGTGACGAGGTCATCGTTCTCAACGACGAGCGCAAGGCCCGTGAAATCTCGCTCTTCCGTCAGGGCAAGTACCGCGATCAGAAACTCGCCAAACAGCATGCGACGAACCTCGCCAACCTCTTCTCCGGTGCGAACGAGGGCGAAGTCAAGACGCTGCCGCTCATCATCAAGGCCGACGTCCAGGGCTCTCAGGAGGCGCTCATCCATGCGCTTACGAAGCTCTCCACGGACGAAGTCCGCGTTCAGGTCGTTCATGCCGCCGTCGGCGGCATCAGCGAGTCCGACGTGAATCTCGCCGCTGCGTCGTCCGCCGTGATCATCGGCTTCAACGTCCGCGCCGACGCTCAGGCGCGCAAGGTTGCCGAGACCGAAGGCATCGACATCCGCTACTACAACATCATCTACGACGCCGTGGATGACGTTAAGGCCGCTCTGGGCGGCATGCTCTCTCCCGAACGCCGCGAAACGTCTCTCGGCCTTCTCGAGATCCGCCAGATCATCCGCGTGCCGAAGGTCGGCAACATCGCCGGCTGCCGCGTGCTCGAAGGCGTGGTTCGCCGCAATGCGTCGGTCCGACTGCTTCGCGACAACGTGGTCATCTGGACGGGCGAGCTCGCCTCCCTCAAGCACTTCAAGGACGACGTCCGCGAAGTTCAGGCCGGTCAGGAATGCGGCCTGTCGCTCAAGGGCTACGACGACATCCGTGAGCTCGACCAGCTTGAGATCTTCGAGGTGACCGAAGTCGCCCGCACGCTTTAAGAGGATCGTTCCAACATCAGGGGAGGACATGCCTTCGGGCTGTCCTCCCGTCATTGACTTTATGCAAGGGGGGCAACCTTCATGAAACCGAAGAAACCCGGCCGTTCCCTCCGAGTGGCCGACCAGATCGCCCGCGATCTCGCCGTGCTCATCCCGAAGGAGGTCCGCGATCCCCGCGTCGGCCTCGTTACGGTGACGGGCTGCGAGATTACGCCCGACTATGCGCATGCCAAGGTCTTCTTTACGGTGATCGGGAGCGATCCCGCCGTCTGTGAGGAAGGTCTCAATGCCGCAGCGGGCATGCTTCGCAACCATCTCTTTCGCAAGCTGACGATCCATACTGTGCCGACGCTTCACTTCGCGCACGACGACAGCGTGAACCGCGGCTTCGAAATGGACGCCCTCATCCGCAAGGCCATGAGCGAAACGCGTCCCGAGGAGAACTGACTTGGCCAGGCGTGGAGATCCGATTGACGGCGTCATGCTCCTTGACAAGCCGCTCGGCATGAGTTCGAACGCTGCGCTCCAGACGGTGCGCAGGCTTGTCAACGCGCAGAAGGCTGGCCATACGGGCACTCTCGATCCGATGGCCACGGGGCTTCTGCCGCTTTGCTTCGGCAACGCAACGAAGTTTTCCGCCGACCTGCTGCACGCCGAAAAGGGCTATGTCGCCCGCGTGAAGCTCGGCGAGGTCTCGTCCACGGGCGATGCCGAGGGCGAGATCGTCGAGCGTCATCCCGTCGACGTGACGGCCGAGGCGCTCGAAGAGGCCGTCGCCGCCTTTCTGGGTGAGATCGTTCAGATTCCGCCCATGTACTCAGCCCTCAAGGTCAACGGCAAGTGCCTTTATCAGCTCGCCCGTCAGGGTGAGACGGTTGAACGTGCTCCGCGCACGGTCACCGTGCGCGAGATCGCGGCCTCCGATTTTGACGGCACGTCCTTCACACTCACGTGTCTCGTTTCCAAGGGTACGTACATTCGCGTGCTTGCCGAGGACATCGGGCGCAGGCTTGGGTGCGGCGCTCATCTGACGGCTCTTCGCCGCACGCGCGTCGGCGACCTTTCTATCGACGACGCCGTGACGGTTGAGACGCTTGAAGAATGCGGCTCTCCCGAAGAGGCCCGCCGTCTTCTCAAGGGGGCCGACTCTCTTCTGCAGACCTTTGAAGCCGTGACGCTTGACGAAATGCAGACGGCACGCTTCATGACGGGACAGCGCCTTGCCCTCGGGCTTACAATGCGGGGGCGCGTCCGCGTATACGGACCGAACAACATGCTGCTCGGGACGGCCCGCGCAAACGAGCGCGGCGTCCTTGAGCCTGAAAGACTCATCGCACATTAAATCAACACGAGAAAAAAATGACTCGAGCTATTCGTAACATTGCGATCATCGCGCACGTCGACCACGGCAAGACCACGATGGTGGACTGCCTGCTTCGCAGCGCCGGCACCTTCCGCGCCAATCAGCAGGTTGCTGAACGCGTGATGGACTCCAACGATCTGGAACGCGAACGCGGCATCACCATTCTCTCGAAGAACTGCGCCGTCGAATACGAAGGTACGCACATCAACATCATTGACACCCCGGGGCATGCTGACTTCGGCGGTGAAGTTGAACGCGTCCTCTCCATGGTCGACGGCGTGCTGCTCCTCGTCGACGCCGTTGAAGGCCCGATGCCGCAGACGCGCTTCGTGACCCGCAAGGCTCTCGCCCAGGGCCTCAAGCCCATCGTCGTCGTCAACAAGATCGACCGCCCGGGCGCCCGTCCCGACTGGGTCGTCAACCAGACGTTCGACCTCTTCGACAAGCTCGGTGCCACGGAAGACCAGCTCGACTTCCCCGTGATCTACGCCTCCGCTCTCAACGGCTTTGCCGGTCACACGACCGACGTCGAAGAGCTCAAGCAGATCGGCAACATGCGCGCCGTCTTCGACGACATCATCAAGTACATCCCCGTCCGTGACGACGATCCCGACGGCCCCCTGATGCTTCAGATCTGCTCGCTCGACTACTCGAGCTACGTGGGCAAGATCGGCATCGGCCGCGTGCATCGCGGCCGCATCCGCCCGAACATGGACGTCGCGATCATGAACGGTCCGGAAGACACCCCGAAGCGCGTGAAGATCAATCAGGTCCTGAAGTTCGAGGGTCTCGAGCGTCAGCTCGTCGATGAAGCCGAAGCCGGCGACATCGTGCTCGTCAACGGCATTGAAGAGCTCTCCATCGGCACGACGATCACCGATCTTCAGCAACCCGAAGCCCTCCCGATGCTCAAGGTCGATGAGCCGACCCTGACGATGAACTTCCAGGTTAACTCCTCTCCGCTCGCCGGCCGTGAAGGCAAGTTCGTGACGTCCCGCCAGATTCGCGAACGTCTCGAACGCGAGCTCAAGTCCAACGTCGCCATGCGCGTGCGTAACACCGACGACGAAACCGTCTGGGAAGTCGCCGGTCGCGGTGAACTTCATCTCACGATTCTTCTCGAGAACATGCGCCGCGAAGGCTTCGAACTGGCCGTCTCTCGTCCGCGCGTCCTTCTCAAGGAAGTCGACGGCGTCAAGATGGAACCGTACGAACTTCTGACGGTCGACGTCGAGGAAGAGCATCAGGGCTCCGTCATGGAAGAGCTCGGCCGCCGCAAGGGCGACCTGCAGGACATGCAGCCGGACGGCAAGGGCCGCGTCCGCCTTGAATACCGCATTCCCGCCCGCGGTCTCATCGGCTTCCAGAGCCTCTTCATGACGATGTGCCGCGGCACCGGCATTATGAGCCACGTCTTCGACGACTACGGTCCCATCAGCCGCGGCGACATCGGCGAGCGCCGCTCCGGCGTGATCATCTCCCAGGACGACGGCGATGCCGTGGCCTATGCTCTCTGGAAGATTCAGGAGCGCGGCCGCCTCTTCGTCTCCCCGGGCGACAAGCTCTACGAAGGCATGATCATCGGCGAGCACGCCCGTGAAAACGACATCGTCGTGAACCCGATCCGCGGCAAGCAGCTCACCAACATCCGTGCCTCCGGTACGGACGAAGCCATCCGTCTGGTGCCGCCTGTCAAGCTCACGCTGGAAAGCGCCGTCGAGTTCATCAATGACGACGAACTTGTCGAAATCACGCCGCACTCCATCCGCCTGCGCAAGCGCTATCTGAAGGACTTCGAACGCAAGCGCGCCGCCCGCGCCGTTCAGAACGAATTCGGCGAGAAGGATGAGTAAGAAGAAGTCGAAGGCGTGTGATGCGGCCTGTCCCTGCGGGAGCGGGCTCGCACTCGCAGCCTGTTGCGGGCGTCTTCATGCGGGCGTGCCCGCAGAAACGCCCGAGGCTCTGATGCGAAGCCGCTATTCGGCATATGCTCTCGATCTCGACGCCTATGTCCTAGAGACGTGGGCGCCTGAAACGCGGCCCGCCGTCCTTTTCGAAGATGGCGAGGAACGGCCGAAGTGGCTTTCCCTCGTCATTCACTCCTCTTACGAGGAAGGGGCGGAGGGCAGAGTCAGCTTCACCGCGCGCGGCAGGACCTCTCAGGGCGCCTTCAGGTTGGAGGAGAACAGCCGCTTCCGTCTTGAGAACGGCCGATGGCTATATGTCGACGGCACGTTTGACGACAGGTAAGATCTCGACTTATGAGCCGCCCTTCGGGGCGGCTTAATTTTTATTCAACAACACTTGTTTACGGAACCGACTTTCATGCCTCTCAATCCCGGGGACTGGCGCTTCACCGTGGCGCCGATGCTGGACTGGACAGACCGGCACTGCAGGTACTTTCACAGGCTGCTCACGAGCAGGGCTCGCCTCTACACCGAGATGGTGACGACTGGGGCGATCATTCACGGCGATCGTGACCGCCTGCTCGGCTTTTCACAGCCGGAGCATCCCGTCGCACTGCAGCTGGGCGGCTCGGATCCTGCCGATCTGGCGGAGTCCGTCCGAATTGCATCAGCTTACGGTTATGACGAATACAACCTCAACTGCGGATGCCCTTCCGAGCGTGTGCAGAAGGGAAGCTTCGGGGCGTGTCTGATGCTCGAGCCTCAGACCGTGGCCGCCTGCGTCAGGGCGATGCAGGACGTGACGGACAAGCCCGTGACGGTGAAGCACCGCATCGGGGTGGATGATCACAACGAATACGGCTTTGTGCGCGACTTCGTGGGCACGGTCTACGATGCTGGTTGCCGCGTCTTCATCGTTCATACGCGCTCGGCCTGGCTCAAGGGGCTGTCGCCGAAGGAGAATCGAGAGGTTCCTCCGCTTGTTCGCGAGACTGCCTTCAGGCTCAAGAAGGACTTTCCCGACACGGTGATGCTGATCAATGGACAGATCGCCTCCCTCGACGAGGCGAAGGCGCTTGTTGATGCAGGCATGGACGGCGTGATGGTGGGACGCGCGGCCTATCAGAATCCCTGGATGCTCGCCGGCGTCGACGAGGTGCTCTACGGTGTTGAGCATGACGTGACGCGCCTTGAATGCGTTCATCGCATGACGGCGTATCTGGAGGAGAACTACAGGGACGACGTGCACGCCATCCGTGCCGTGGCTCGTCATGTGAATGGTCTGGCTCAGGGGCTGCCCGGCGCACGCAGATGGCGTCAGGTGCTTTCCGATCCTGCGGCCATCAAGGACAGGGGAGCGGGGCTCATTCAGTATGCATGGGAGGAGGCCTTCGGCGAAGGCTGATGACGGCATGAAAAACGCCAGGGTGAAAGCTCTGGCGTTTTCGTACGCGAAAGGATGATCAGCGCTTCTTGGCGGGCGTCCTGCGTGCCTTGCCAGAGGCGGCCTTCTTGGCCTGAAGGGCGCGGGCGCGGCGCGTCACGTCGCTTTCATTCGCGGCTTCCCAGGCCTTGCGGCGCGGGCGGGAGGCTTCGATGGCGGCCTTGACGGCTGTCGCTGCGGTCTTGTTGAAGCGGTACTGGCTGTCTCGGATCCTTTCATTCTTGAGCCAGACGGCGGTGGGAATGACGCGGGTCTTGCGGCTCGTCGGCGTGAGCTCCTCGGCGAAGGCCGGCATGAGCTTGCCGCGGTTGGCAGTCATGAGGCCGATGCTCAGGGAGTCGATGAGCGTGGGAAAGTCGACCGTCAGCGTGCGGGTGCCGTTGAGGTAGCGAAGGTCCCAGCGGGCCTTTACGACGGGGTCGGGCTTGCTTCGCTGGCAGAAGATCGTGCCGGACTTCGTGTGATAGACGTTGACGAGGCCGTTCTGCGGCAGTTCCACCGTGCGGGTCTTTGTTCCTCGGCGCGTCTTGATCTTTTCCTTGCCAGTCTTCTTCTTGATGGTCTTTTCGAAGCGAAGGCCCACGGGCGTGACACCGTCGCCGGGAAGCACGTTGAGACAGTATGGCGTTTCCTTCGTGAAGCGCTCGGAGAAGTCCTCGATGTTGTTCGAACCCGTGAAGGCAGTGTGGCTCAGTGCGAGCAGCTCGTCCTGAATGATCCAGAGCGTGGCGGCATAGGCTACACTGCCTGCGGGGAATCGCTCCTCGCCCATGAAGAGCGCGGCCTTGGTCGGCATGTTGCCTCGGGTGCGCAGGAAGTCTCGGATTTCCTGACCGGAGACGTCGTAGGCCTCCAGCGTGACGCGAAGCTCGAGTTTTTCCCTGCCGTCGAATTCGATGACGACGTGGTCGCCCTCGGGGCGGAGTCCTGTCGGATTTTCAGGCGGAACGCGTCGGCCGTCTCTCATGATGCCGACGGCACCGGAACCCCAGGAGAAGCCGTGAGGCTTGCCGAAGGCGTAGTCCTCTTCGACCTTGTAGCGGTTGTTTTCACGGATCAGGTCGGTGATGCGGAACTGCGCGCCTTCATCATCGTCGAAGAAGAAGATGCCGTCGCCCTTGAAGGCATCGACCACGGGCATGGGAATGCGCTTGGCGGTGAGAGGCGTGGCGGGGGCGGCGCGGGCGCCGAGATTGCTGAAGGTGGCGGGGCGGATGTTTTCCTCACGGGGGGCGGCGGTGGTCGCACAGCCTGTGAGCCAGAGTGCCGCAGCGGCGGAAGCGGAACCAACCAGCGCGCGGCGCGTGATGTGAACAGACATTGGGGGAGTCCTCACAGAGTTTGCAGTGTTTGTGCGCAGGCGTGCGAAATGCATCTTCTGTTGCCTATGGGCGACGGAAGGCGAAGGCCTGTTGGATGAGGATAGCAGATCGGGTGACGGGCGGACGCCGTTCTCAGGTAAGGAGGCGTTTCAGGGCCATCGGGCGGACTGAAGTTGTCTCGCCGCCATGTCGGCGGTTTCCAGAAGTGCGTCGAAAAGCGGGGTTTCCCAATGCAGTTTGGGAAGCGGCGTTCGGGTGAGCGCTATTTCAGCTTCACTGGCGAAGCGGGTGGGAGCGAGCGAGGAGAGCAGGGCCCAGTTCGAGAATATTCTGTCGCGCGAGTCATGCAGAATGTTGGCGGACGGAATGGCGTCCGACTTTCTTCCGTTTCCCACGCGGTCGGCGGGCATGAGGTTCCAGAGGTCGTTGCAGTGAAAGCAGGCCCAGGGCAGCATGTGGTCGACGGCTAGCGTCTGCGCCTTGAGCGGCGTTCCGCTCCAGATGCTCCGAAGGGAGCCTCGGCTGATTGCAGCCTTGTAGGCGCTTGCGGCAAAGTCCGTGTCGCGGGCGGACTCCGGCGGCAGAAGGCGCACGATGATGTCGGCCTGCGTAAGGGCGTGCTCAGCGCTGCACAGGGATTCAAAGTGTGCGGAGAGTCTGGCCCACTCGAGAATCAAGCTGTCCTCGAGCCAGGGTGCGATGCGGTTGAGTTCGAGCCAGAGTTCGGCGGGAAAGGCGAGGAGACCGTAGCGTTCGATGATTGATCCGCGTCCTGTAAAAGGAGGCCTGCGACCGGCGTGCGTGGCGACGTAGGTGAAAATGGGGTTCCTGCCTTCATCCTGAATGTAATGGATGGGCCCCTTGAGAGCGGTCGTGACGACATCGTCGAAGAGCAGTTGAAGCAGTGAGGTCTGATCCTTTGAACGTGCCTCGTTTCGCATCAGGGATTCAAAGACGCCGTATTGGCTATGACATTTTGTCATGGTCCGTTCGAGCGCAGTGCCGAAGCCGAGCTCTCTGTTCTGATGGATCTGTCTGGGCATGCGGGGGCCGCTGGCGAGCTGCCAGTAGTCCCTGATCCATCGTTCGGCGATGAGGCCGAGCAGCACCAGAGCTTTGCCATTGTCGAAGCGGACGCTGCGCGGCATGGTGCGGTTGATGTCGCAGAGTGCGCGTAGGAGCGCGAGCTTGTAGGTCGAGGTTTTCGAGAATGTGCCTGAATCGTCTGTTGCTCAGCTCGCTTTGCGAGTCGCGAAGAAAAACGCAGGACGCTCATCTGCACTCGTGACCGGGAGAGCCGACGCCGTCCCGGATTTCCTGCGAGGCCAGCCGAAAGCCCATGCGCTCGAAGAGCGTGGCATAGTCGAGCGAATCGCGCAAGAAGGTCTTGCGATCTGGATCCCCCTTGTGGTCAAGAGGTACGACGACGATCAGCGTGCCCTTGTCCGTGACAGCACGCTCCATGAAGCATGCGCCTTCATAGAGTTCATGGTCGGACAGATGCTGAAGAACTCCGCAGGTGTAGACGGCGTCAAAGCGGGGGAGACGGGCGAATAGTGCGTCTTCGGAACCCTTGTCGGGAGGAAGGCAAAGCAGGGAGAAGGAGGGCGACTCGGCGCCGAGGAGGGCCTGAGCTCTGGCCTCGGCGAGCTTCAGCAGCGGCCCGCTCCCGTCCGTGGCTTCGACGATGGCGCCGAGGCCCGACATGAAGCGGGCATCTCGGCTCGATCCGCAAGCGAGCTCTAGAACGCGGCTTCCCTTGGGTATCCATCGGGTGAGGAGCGTTTGAATCTCTTGGGGCGTTTCACCCTCATAGAGCCTGAAAAAGGCCTCGGAACGTGTTTCGTAAGCGGACGGCATCGGCATGGCGCACTCCTCAGATCTCGACGATGCGGCCCGGATTGAGACGGTTGTCGGGGTCGAAGGCGAGTTTCAGGGCACGCATGGCGGCCAGCTCCTCCGGTGTCTTGGTGCGCTTGAGCTCCTGCGTCTTGAGACTTCCGACGCCGTGCTCTGCGGCGATGGAGCCGCCTTCGGCAAGGACTCGGTCGTGCACGAGCCTGTGAACGGCTTCTTCATGCGGGAAGGCGACGCCGGCGGGACCGACGTTGAAGTGCAGGTTCCCGTCGCCGTAGTGGCCGAAGACGGAGGGCTTTACGCCCGGGAAGGTCTCCTCAAGGGCGGCGCTTGTTTCCCTGATGAAGCGGACGAGGCTTGAGCGCGGGACGCTGATGTCGTGCTTGACGTTTCCGCCCTCACGCTTGACGGCGGAGGGAATGGTCTCACGGCAGCGCCAGAAGGCCTCGCGGTCCGATTCGCTGCGGCTGACGGCACCGTCGAGAATCAGTCCGTTCTCGAGAAGCGGTGCCAGAACGCCCTCGAGTTCTTCTGAGGATTCGTCGGAATCCCGTCGCCAGTCGGAGACGTCTAGAAGCACCTGCCAGTCGGAAAGAGAGACGGGGGGCGTCATGCCCGTGACGGACGAGAGCGATTCGAGCGGCGTGCGACCGATGAGTTCGAAAGCGGTGAGACCGGGGCCGAAGGCCGCCTCAAGTGTTTCAAAGAGCGTTTCAACGTCTTCAAGGCGATGAGGCGTGATCCAGGCCGAGACGATGGAGCGGGGCATGGGCTCGAGCGCGAGGACGGCTTCGGTGATGACGCCGAGCGTGCCTTCGGATCCGATGAAGACGTCCCGCAGGCTGTAGCCTGAATTGTCCTTTCGAAGCCCCTTCATGAGGTCGAGCACTTCGCCTGAGGCGAGCACGACCTTGAGGCCGAGCACCTGACGCCGCGCCATGCCGTACCGCAACACGTGCACGCCGCCCGCATTGGCGGCGATGACGCCTCCTGTCTGGCATGAGCCTTCGGCGGCGAGCGACAGGGGAAGAAGGCGCCCTGCATCCGAGGCGGCCTTCTGTGCATCCTGCAGAACGACGCCGGCCTCAAGCGTGATCGTGTTGTTGACGGTGTCGACATTCAGGATGCGCTTCATGTGGCCGAGCTGAAGGATGAGAGTTCGTCGCGCTGTCTCTGCGGAGGCGCCGGGTTCAGGCGTGGCGCCTCCGACATTGCTAGTATTGCCGCCCTGCGGGATGACGGAGAGTCCGTATGCGGCGGCAGTCTTCATGACGAGAGAAACCTCTTCGGTCGAGGCGGGTCGCACGACGGCAAGCGCTTCGCCTTGTCTGCGTCCTCTGCCGTCCAGAGCGGCGGCGGAGATGTCGGCGGGATCGGTTATGAGCCCCGTGTCGCTCACGGCGGAGCGGAGTGCATCGATGATTTCTTGATAGGCAGGCATGGCGGAGGACGGTTTCATTGGAGGAATGCCTCAATCATACCTTCGGGGAGGGGATGAAGAGCGGGGCCCTCCAAAAAGGAAAAGCCCGAAGCGGGTGCTTCGGGCTTGAGCGTTGTCGGCGAAGGTGCGGAATTACTTCAGCGCTTCGAAGACGCGGGCCGTGATGGCGTCAATGGCACCGAGACCGGAGATGGCGCGGTACTGCGGAGCGGTCTTGTCACCGGACTTGGCGAGGTCGCTGTAGAAGCCGACGAGGGCTTCCGTCTGGCTGTGGTAGACGTCGAGACGCTTGCGAACGACTTCCTCGCGGTCGTCGTCACGCTGGATGAGCGGATCACCCGTCACGTCGTCCTTGCCTTCAACCTTCGGCGGGTTGTACTTGATGTGGTACGTGCGGCCGGAGACGGGGTCGACGCGGCGACCGGACATGCGTTCAACGATTTCGGCGTCAGGCACCTGGATTTCGAGAACGAAGTCGATCGGGATGCCTGCGGCCTGAAGGGCTTCAGCCTGCGGAATCGTACGGGGGAAGCCGTCGAAGAGGGCGCCGTTCACGGCGTCGGGCTGCGTGAGGCGGTCCTTGACGAGACCGATGATGATGTCGTCGGAGACGAGCTGACCCTTGTCCATCACGGCCTTGGCAGCCAGACCGAGCGGGGTGCCCGCCTTGACGGCGGCACGAAGCATGTCGCCCGTGGAGATCTGGGGAATACCGAACTTTTCGCAGATGAACTTGGCCTGCGTGCCCTTGCCGGCACCGGGAGGCCCAATCAGAATCAGACGCATTGGAATGCTCCTTCGATTATGTAATGAACGACGCCGGAGACTTCCGGCGGCCTGCCGTCCGGGGGAACGGCGGAGAATAAGCAAATTTTATCCCGAATCCGCATGAAGTCAAAGACCGTGCACGTATTCGCAACGGGAATCAGACGGGCGCGCTCTTTTCGAAGATCGCGCGCACACGGTCAAGATCCTTCTGGGTGTCGACGCCCGCAGGAAGGGCGGCGTCAAGCACCATGACCGCAATGCGCTCGCCGTAGTAGAGGGCGCGAAGCTGCTCCAGACTCTCGAGCTTTTCCAAAGGAGCCTGAGGCAGGGTGGGAAAGCGGCGCAGGAAGCCTGCACGGTAGGCATAGAGACCGAGATGGTGAAGCGGCGCGAAGCCTTCGGGGAGACTTTCCTTTGTTTCTCGGAAGTGGTCTCTGGGCCAGGGAATCGGAGCGCGGGAGAAGGTGAGGGCGGTGCCGCGGTCATCGAGCACGACCTTGACGACGTTGGGATTGAAGAAGCTCTCGACGTCGTGGATGGTGTGTGCGGCAGTCGCCATGGCGCAGTCGGGCCTGGAGGCGAGCAGGTCGGCCACGTCTCGGATGACGTTAAGCGGCATCAGAGGCTCATCACCCTGAAGGTTGACGACGATCTCGTCATCGGCAAGGCCGATCTTGGCGACGGCTTCGGCAAGTCGGTCGGTGCCCGTCGGGTGATGGGGATCCGTCATGATCACGTCAAGGCCTGCGGCTGCGCAGGCCTCGTAGACGGACGCATCGTCCACCGCCACGACGACCCTGTCCGCGCCGCAGGAGAGGGCGCGCTCGGCGACTCGGACGATCATCGGTCTGCCGCAGATGTCGGCGAGCGGCTTGTCGGGAAGGCGCGAGGACTTGAGGCGCGCAGGAATGATCACGGTAAAGGACATGAGAACCTCACTTGGGATCGAGTGCGGCCGAGCGCTCGGAGTAGTGGCGCGCCTCGTTGTCGCTCAGGCTGCGGGCGGCGTTGCGAAGCATCACGGGAATGTCGTGGCGGACTTCAAAGGCGAGGCGGCAGCGCGGGCAGACGAGCTCGCGGCGCTCGCCGTCGCCCTGCAGAAGCCTGCCCTTGCAGACAGGACAGACGATCATGTCGTTGAGGTTGGCGGACATTATTCTCAGTATCCCTTTCGGAAAGGATTAAAACCAACATTTTACCGCTCGTGGTGGGGCGGAAACCATAATAAAAACGCCTCGAACCGCATCAGGGGATGCGGGAGGCGCTTTTCATGGCTTGCTGAAGCGAGGTCAGTGCCTGCCTGCGGCGTCGCGGGCGCGCTTGTCGATCAGGTCGATCAGGTAGGAGTCGAGCTTGACTTCAAGACCGACGACCCAGATGCGCTTGTCGCCTGCGAGCGCCGGATCGTGGCGGCACTTGACGGCGTCCTTGCCCGTGATGAAGATGATGTCCTCGGTGCGGTTCGCAAAGGGATTCTCGGCGAAGTCGAAATGGTCGCCAAGCTCGAGCTCGGCTCCCTCAATGTCATGGGCGCGGATCATCGCGAAGAAGCGTCCCGGAGCGGCGATGCCGGCAGCGGAGAGCGGCTTGAGTTTTTCGGCGTGAATCCTGTCGGCAAGCTCGTCGATGAGGGCGGTTCTGCCGGTCGCAAGCTGCGTGCAGGCGCCGAAGCAGCTCGAGGCGGCGAAGCGCGGCGTCCTGCTTTCGACGACGGCTTCGTTCGACGTATTGAGAACGATGGCGTCCACGGTGTCGAGACGGGAGGGAGGCTCGCGCAACGGGCCCGCGGGAAGCACCCAGCCGTTGCCGAGGCCGCGCGCGCCGACGACCGCGATTTCGACGTCGCGGGCGAGAGCCGCATGCTGCAGACCGTCGTCGCTCACAATCAGATCCACTTCGGGATGCGCCTCGAGAAGCGCTCTGCCCGCTTCAAATCGGGCTCGACCGACGGCAACGGGGACTCCAGTTTCCCTTGCAATGAGAAGAGGCTCGTCGCCGGCTTCGGCGGCAGGAGTCTCCTCGTTGATCAGTCGAATGCCGTCTTCGCGGCGTCCGAAGCCGCGGGAGATGACGCCCGGGCGCCAACCGCGTGCCTGAAGCTCGCGGACAAGGGCGATCGTCACGGGCGTCTTGCCCGTGCCGCCGACATAAATGTTGCCGACCACGACGACGGGGACAGGCAGACGGTTGGGCACGGTACGCTCGCGGCGCGAACGACTGACGGCGAGGAAGACGAGGGAGAGCGGAGAAAGAAGCCAGGCCACGGGGCCGCGGGAGGCCCACTGGCGGTGAGCCCAGGCTTCAAGACCGGCGCGCCATGTCATGAGAGCACCTCCGCATGGATGTGCGAACAAACGGACGCTGCGGCGTATGCCGGCGGGATGGTCGAGGAAAAGGGTGTAGGGGGTGGCTTGTCGGACATGACGTTGATGGAAGAGCGCATGCAGTTGCGCGGGAGCGGTAATGATAAACGGTTTTCACCCCCCGGTGCGCGCCGCAAGGGCGCTTTTTGACGACAGGGACGGGGCTTTCGGCATCGGAAGTTATCCACGATGTTGTGGATAACTGTGTGGACAAGTCGCTGGCTTTTCCACGCTCGCTCTCTACCAGAGCTTGCAAAAGACGGGCGAAGAGGGCGAAGATTTCTCCCTTCGTTCGAAAAACATTTGAAAATCAAGCGATTGCGTATTTTGTCAGTGTTCGGGGCCTTCCTTCTCAGATGCGACTTCGTGACTCGCCTACTGTTGCAGGGATGTGGACAACCCTGCCGATTTTCTTTCTGTCCCTATTGACTTTTTTATGAAAATCTGCATGTCCGTCGGTACCGTCGACGTGAGCATTATGGTGTTTTCCCCAGAGGCTGTGAGTAGCTCTGTGGATAAGTCTGTTTTTTGACAGTTAACATTATGAAATAAAAGGTAAAAGTGCCAACTGCCTAATTTTTGTGCAAAGTGTGGAAATTTCAGGCTTTGGGACTCGGATTGGCCTGCGGGGCGGATGCGCCGGAGCGCCTGACGAGCACGGGCAAAGGGTAGAATGGACGTTCGCAGACTCCGACAATTATCCACAGGCTTGTACACAGGGACCTTATGCTCGATTATCCCTTTCTTTTTGATGACGAATGCTTCAGTCGTCCCGCCTCCGCTCGTCCGTCCGTACCGCTTCGCAGGGAGCCGGCCCGATCTGAAAACGTTCTGGGGGTCGGGACTGCGGTGGCTCGAATCCGCAGTGCGCTCGGCGGCATGCTGGGCGGTGTCTGGGTGTCGGGGGAGGTGAGCAACCTTTCGATGCCTGCGTCGGGGCACGTATATCTGACGCTCAAGGACAGGGACGCCTCCATCAGATGCGCGTATTTTGCCGGCAGCGCCAGACGTCATCCCGCAACGTTTAGAACGGGCGACAGGATCGAGGTGACCGGGGCTGTGGACGTCTATGCCAAAAGCGGTGATCTGCAGATCAAGGTGACGGACTGGCGCCATGCTGGTGCGGGGGCGCTTTATGAAGCCTATCTGAGGCTGAAGGCCCGGCTTTCCGCGGAGGGACTCTTTTTCGAAGGCCTAAAGAAGCCGCTTCCCTTTTTCGTGAGGCGGGTCGTCGTGGTGACGAGCGCTCAGGCGGCGGCGCTGCAGGACGTCCGAAGGACGATCGACAGGCGGACGCCGTGGGTGAGGCTCATGCTTTCGCCCGCCTATGTGCAGGGGGAGTCGGCTCCTCTGTCGCTTATGGCTGCACTCGATCGTGCGGATGCGGCCGGGGCCGACGTCATCCTGCTCGTTCGCGGCGGCGGCTCCTTCGAGGACCTGTCCGCCTTCAATGACGAGCGTCTGGTGAGGAAGTTGAGAAGCCTGAAGACGCCCGTCATCGCGGGGGTCGGTCATGAGTCCGACGAAACGCTCGCGGCGCTTGCAGCCGACGTCTGCGCCTCCACGCCCACCGCCGCTGCGGAGCACATCGGTCCGGACATTCACTACTGGCGCTCGCTTCTTGATGACTTCGAAGAGCGCATGACGCTGGCCGTGGACAGAAAGACGGATGACGCAGGACAGACGCTCGACCGGCTCGAGGCAAGGATGAGCAGGCAGGACGGCTTCCTCTCAAGGCAGGAGGGGGATCTTGTGCGCAACGGGATGTTGCTCGAACGTCTTGCCGCAGGCAGCCTGCAGGGGCGCGAAGCGCGCCTCGAGACCGCAGGTTCGGGGCTCGCAGGCATCGGCGCCCTGCCCCGGAGGCGCAGCGTACAGCTCGAAGCGCTGGCGCAGCGTCTGGAGGATGCATCGGAGGGAGTGCTCGGCACACGGGCGCGCAGGCTCGATCACTTCGCTCTGTGCCTGCAGTCGCCGGACGCCGTGCTGCGGGCCAGAAGCGTCAGGCTGACGTCTCTGGACAAGACCCTTGAACTCGCGGCGGAACGCGCGTGCAACGCACAAAGCCGGCGCCTGGACCAGACCCGGACAGGTCTGGCGGCTGCCTTCGAGCAGTCGGCATACAGGAAGGACATGGAGCTCAGGCTCCTCGAGAGGAGACTTCCCGACATGGAGAGGCGCCTCGACGAGGCTGCGCTGCACCTGAGGGCGCTCGGACATGCACTCGCAGGACTTGATCCCGACAAGCCGCTCAAGCTCGGCTACGCAAGAGTCGAACTTGCGGACGGAACGGTTACTGCAGCCGCCGAAATCGCGACGGGGGACGAACTCACGCTCTGCTTCGCTGATGGCAGCAGGAAGGCCGTGGCGAAATGATCCTGCAGACAAAAGGGAGCCTGTTCGTGTGAAGGTTGTATCCAAATATTAGAAGTCTATATTGGCAGATCTTTTATGATAAACTTCATTTATCGAAACTCAGATCCCGACAGGTTCGGGGGAGATACCAACATGTTTACTCTGCCTGCTCTTCCTTATGCGCTCGACGCCCTCGAGCCCGCCATGAGCCGTGAAACCCTGGAATTCCACTGGGGCAAGCATCATCAGACCTACGTCAACAATCTGAACGGTCTGATCGCCGGCACGGACTTCGAAGGCAAGTCCCTTGAGGAAATCATCCGCACCTCCACGGGCGGCGTGTTCAACAATGCGGCCCAGGTCTTCAACCACACGTTCTTCTGGCAGGGCCTCAAGCCGCAGGGCGGCGGCATGCCCGAAGGCGCCCTTCTTGAGGCGATCAATGCAATCTGGGGTTCCTATGACGCCTTCCGCAAGGCCTTTACGGCCTCCGCTGCGGGCAACTTCGGTTCCGGCTGGACGTGGCTCGTGAAGAATGCCGACGGCACGCTGGCCATCGTCAACACGAGCAACGCCGGCACGCCGCTCACGGGCGATCAGAAGCCGCTTCTCGCGCTGGACGTCTGGGAGCACGCCTACTACGTCGACTACCGCAACGCCCGTCCGAAGTTCATCGATGCGTTCTTTGACAGCCTCGTGAACTGGGAGTTCGCTCAGCAGAACTTCGCCGCATAAGGACGTTCGATTCATGATGCTCGGAAGGGCGCCTTCTCAGGAAGGCGCCCTTCCTGCGCTTCAGGGGACGGGACTTTGGGCGAGGTGTGCTAATGTCTCGTACATAGTCGGTCTCCTTTTGCATGACAGAACCCGTGCGCCGCAATCCTCTCATTCAATGGGAGGTAAGGCGCACAAAGTTTTCGAA
>NZ_KQ968520.1:0-68515 GCF_001578585.1 Sutterella sp. KLE1602 | reverse complement strand
TCTGCCGCGCACACTTTGTACGGACGGTGACGTTTAGGCGGCTTTGCCCCCTAAAAGAGCTGTCTGACGGTCAAAGTGAATCCTCTGTCTTCAGACAGGGGAGCTTCAAAGGCATTGAACTGCAGGGCGAAGGACCTCCAACAGCGGTGCGGCGCCCGACACTCTCCTTGAGACCGTGCCGATTTGGCTAGAATGGGCTGACGGGGTCGCCCCATGAATTCAATAGATACTTTCCTGCTTTCGGAGTCCTTCATGCCCTCACTGACTCTTGAGGACGTCGTCCGCTTCTCGCCCTTTGTCGCACGGTCGTTGTCGGCCATGCATCCCGGAGAGGACGCTCGGGCGTGCCTCGCGCATTTTGAGAGGATCGTCGAGGAGACGTTCCCGCGGGAGGCCATGGAGGCCGAGGCGGCGGCCGCGGCCGACAGCCAGACGCTGCGCATGAAGCTCAGGGAGATGAGGCGCCGCCTCATCGTGAACATCATCGGGAGAAACGCGACGGGTCGCATCGACTACTTCGAAGTCGTGAGGCTCATGAGCGACTTCGCCGAGACGGCCGTCACGGCGACGGTGAAGGTCAACGCCAGAGAGCTGGCCGAGCGTTGCGGCGTGCCGTACGGCATGTCTGGACGTCCCCAGGACCTGATGGTCGTGGGCATGGGCAAGCTCGGCGGCCGAGAGCTCAACGTCTCCTCCGACATCGACCTCATCTTCCTCTTCGACGAGGAAGGCGAGACGCGGGCGACGCCCGAATTTCCGAACGCCCGCCGCACGCTCACCGTGCAGGAGTTCTATGAAAGGCTGGCAAGGCGCGTGATTCCCGCCCTGAACGACATCGAGGGGCCCGGCTTCGTCTTCCGAGTCGACATGCGCCTGCGTCCGAACGGCGAGTCGGGTCCGATCGTGTGCTCGACGGACATGCTCGAGGAGTATCTCTACACGCAGGGCCGCGACTGGGAGCGCTTCGCCTGGCTCAAGGGCCGCATCATCAACGAGCCCGTCTTCTCGGCGCCTGAGGACTTCGAGCAGCAGAAGCGGAACGTCTCGTCCCTCGTGCGTCCGTTCGTCTTCAGAAAGTATCTGGATTTCAACGCTATTTCGTCGCTCACGCGCCTGCACGAGATGATCCGCGCCGAGACGGCCAGACGCGAGCTCGCCCGCGGCGGCACGTGCATCAACGTCAAGCTCGGACGCGGCGGCATCCGCGAGATCGAGTTCCTCACGCAGACGCTTCAGGTCATCCGCGGCGGACGTGATCCGCTTCTTCGCGGGCGCGAGACGCTCGCGATGCTCGAGGTGCTCTCGGGCGACGGCGGCATTTCCGCCGAAATGGCCGCGAGGCTTTCCGAGCACTACGTCTTCCTGCGCAACGTCGAGCATGCCATTCAGTATGTCAACGACGAGCAGACGCAGCGCCTCCCGAAGGAAGGCGAGGGACTCACGGCCGTGGCGGGCCTCCTGGGCATGCCCGCCGACGAACTCTGGAGCCGTCTTGAGGGCGTGCGCGAGTATGTCGCCGCCGCCTTCGACAGCGTCTTTCAGGTCCATGAGCCCGCCGCAGACACGGCCGACTGGCCCACGGGCTGGGAGACGGGCACGTCGAGCGCGAGCGAGGCGCTCACAGGAAAGCTCAGATCTCTGGGCTACGGCGATGACGTCGACGAGCTTGTCTCGCGCATCATGCGTCTTGCCTCGGCCCGTGCGGGCCGAAGCCTCTCCGACGAGGCGAGGAAGCGCCTTCAGAGCCTGATTCCCGTCGTGGCCGAAGGATGTCCGGAGTGGCTTCCCAAGGACGGCCCGCGCGTGGTGCCGGCGGTCGAGGTGTTCTCCCGCTATCTGAAGCTGCTTGAGGCGATCGCGGGCCGCTCGACCTACGTGGCGCTCCTCTCGCAGTATCCGAAGGCCGCCGAGCGCGTCGGACGCGTGCTGGCGGCGAGCCGCTGGACGGCCGACTACATCGTGCGCCATCCGATCATCCTTGACGAGCTCGTCGACGGACGCATCCACGAGATGGACGACTTCACGCCCGTCGACTGGAGCGAGTGGGCGGACAGGCTGCATCGTGCGCTCGTCGAGGCCGATGGCGATCAGGAGCGCCAGATGAACGCGCTTCGCGACGCCCATCACTCCGCCGTTTTCAGGCTGCTGATCGCGGACCTTGACGGCCGCTTCACGGTCGAGCGCCTGGCGGACCATCTCTCGGCGTTGGCCGACGCCGTGCTCGAGGAGGTGCTCGATCTGGCCTGGGTCAGCATGACGAAGAAGCACTGCGACCGTCCGAAGTTCGCCGTGATCGGCTACGGCAAGCTGGGCGGCAAGGAACTCGGCTACGACAGCGACCTCGATCTGGTCTTCATCTATGACGATCCCGATCTGGAGGCCGACCTCACGTACAGCCGCCTCGTGCGCCGCATGATGAGCTGGCTGACGATTCAGACGTCGTCGGGCAAGCTCTTCGACGTGGACCTGAGGCTGCGTCCGAACGGCGACAGCGGCCTCATCGTGTCGTCCTTTGACATGTTCAGCCGCTATCAGAGGAACGCCGACGGCAACGGCGCCTGGTTCTGGGAGCATCAGGCTCTCACGCGCGCCCGCTTCGTGGCGGGCGATGCGGACGTGGGCAAGCGCTTCGAGGACGAGAGGCGCGAGATCCTGATGATGCCGAGAACGCAGGACGAGGCCCGCGCGAGCGTGCTCGAGATGCGCAGGAAGATGCTCGACGGGCATCCCAACCGCACGGCGCTCTTCGACATCAAGCACGACCGAGGCGGCATGGTCGACGTGGAGTTCATCGTGCAGCTTCTCGTGCTCACGCACTCCGCGGAGCATCCCGAGCTGGTTAACAACTTCGGCAACATCCTGCTTCTTGAAAAGGCGGCCGACCTCGGCCTGACGGATCCCGCCGTTTCGGCGCCCGCCGTGAGGGCGTATCGACGCTACCGCGCCCTGCAACACGAGATCAGGCTCAATGCGGGCGAAGGTGTGCCCGTGCGCGTTCCTGCGGACATGATCGAGGCCGAACGCGAGGCCGTGCTCAAGCTCTGGAGAACGGTGTTTGAGACCGATGCGCCTCTGAGAGAGGGCGATACGTTCGATCGGTCCGAAACGCGCTAGACTGTCGGACGATCGATTTTCCATCAACCGGAGCATGTGATGCCCATTGTCGTTCCTGATTACAAAGCCCCGTCCTGGTGTCCCGGTGGTCATCTTCAGACCGTCATTCCCGCCAAGTTCATGCCGAGGCCCGCGATCGAGTACAGGCGCGAGAAGGTTGAGCTTCCCGACGGCGACTTCATGCTCTGGGACTGGGCCGTGCCCGAGCCCGCCGATCCGTCGGCGCCCGTACTTGTGCACTTCCACGGGCTCGAGGGCTCGAGCCGCAGCCACTATGCCGAAGCGCTGATGGCGGCCTGCACCGAGCGCGGCTGGCGCGGCGTCGTCGCACACTTCAGAAGCTGCGGCGGCGAGATGAACAGGCTTCCGCGCGCCTACTTCGCGGGCGACAGCGACGACTGCGAATGGGTGCTCAGGACCGTGCACGAACGCTTCCCCGACGCGGAGCTCAGGGCCGTGGGCGTGAGCCTCGGCGGCAACCAGCTCGCCAAGTACCTCGGGGACCGCGGAACCGACGCGGGCTTCCTGACGGCGGCCGTTTCGGTGGGCGCACCGCTCGACCTCGTGGCGGGCAGCGAGCGCATCAGCAAGGGAGTCAACACTTTTTATGCCGACATGTTCCTTCACACGCTCCGCCAGAAGCTCGAGCTCAAGGCGAAGCAGTTTCCCGACGTGATCCGCGAGGAGGACGTGAAGGCCTGCCGCACGATGTTCGACTTCGACAACACGTACACGGGGCCGATCCACGGGTTCCGCTCGGCGATGGAGTACTGGCAGAAGTGCTCGGCCAAGACGGTGCTCCCCGACGTGCGCGTGCCGCTTCTGCTGCTCAATGCAAAGAACGATCCGTTCCTGCCGCCGTGGTGCCTTCCGACGGCGGGCGAGATGAGCGCCTTCGTCACGGGAGATTTTCCCGAAGAGGGAGGACACATCGGATTTCCACAAGGACGGGTTCCGGGCAACATCAATTATCTGCCGCAACGTATAATGCGCTTCTTCGACACCGGCAGCTGAACCGTCTGACCGGGTGTCAGCCTCTCGTCAATTCCTTCTTTTGGGCAAGCGCCGGCTTTCCGACCGGTAGCCCCTGGAGACCCGCAAGATGCCTTTCAGCATGTCCGGCCGCACCGTCGGCCTCATCAGCCTCATTCTCTTCATCCTCACCATTCCCGCAGGCAACTGGGTGGTGATGAACGTCGGCACCGTCTGTCCGCCCGACAGCCCCTGCCTCATTCCCGTCTGGCCCGGCATCATGTCGCCGTCCGCCGTGCTCTTCGCCGGTCTTGCGCTCATTCTGCGCGACGCGGTCCAGAGCCTGCTCGGCAAGCGCTGGACGCTGGTCGCGATTGCCGCAGGCGCCGCGCTCTCCGGCATTCTCTCCGAGCCCGCGATCATTCTCGGCTCGACCTGCGCCTTCCTCTTCTCCGAGCTGGCCGACTTTGCCGTCTACACGCCGCTTCGCGAACGTCATCTGACGCTGGCCATCGTGCTCTCCGGCCTCGTGGGCTCGATCGTCGACTCCGTGATCTTCCTCTCGCTCGCCTTCGGCTCCCTTGACTTCATCGTGGGTCAGGTGATCGGCAAGTTCTGGATGAGCCTTATTGCGGGCGCCATGATCATCATGTGGCGCAGTACCCGCCGCGCACAGGCCGCCTGAAGAAGCACCTCAACCTGATTCCAGCAGCCGCCAGGGTACGCCCTAGGCGGCTGTTTTCGTTCATGACGACTGCGGACGGACTGCGGACGAGGCCCTTTGCGGCGCGGCGTGAAAAAGCGTTCCTTAAGAAAGGTGTCCCAGAATGGGGTACAACCACGAATCCGTTTCCAGACCTCACCGTTCCATGGCTAATTCGAACAAAATCGCGCTTCTTTTGATCAATACGGGGAGCCCCGACGCCCCGACCGAAGAGGCCGTCCGCCGCTATCTGGCCGAATTCCTCGGCGACAGGCGCATCGTCGAGCTTCCCCGATGGAAGTGGTGGCCGATTCTGCACGGCATCATTCTGCGCACGCGTCCGAAGAAGTCCGCCGAACGATACAGAGGCGTCTGGACCGACGAAGGCTCGCCGCTCATCGTGCACACGAGGCGCACGGCCGGGGCGCTTGAGGCTGAGCTCGGGATTCCGGTCTACTGGTCCATGCGCTACGGCAGCCCGTCGACGGCGTCCGTCCTCGACAGGATGAAGGCCGACGGCGTCGGCCGCGTCCTCGTCATGCCCATGTTCGCGCAGTATGCCTCCCAGACGACGGCGGCCTGTCTGGACGGCGTGAGCGAATACCAGCTTTCTCATGTCGATGCGCCTGCGGTGCGCACGATTCACGACTATCACGACGATCCCGCCTACATCGACGCGCTTGCCGCGCACGTGCGCGCCTATTGGGACGAGCACGGCTCTCCCGTGAGCACGGGCGGCCGCCTCGTCATGAGCTTCCACGGCATCCCACAGGCAAGCAGCAACCGCGGCGACGTCTACGAGGCGCAGTGCCTGCGCACTGCGTCGCTTCTCGCCGAAAGGCTCGGCCTTGAGGAGGGCGCGTGGAGCGTGTGCTTCCAGTCCCGCTTCGGCCGCGACGAGTGGCTTCGTCCGTATACCATCGACAGCGTCAGGGAGCTGGCCGAAGCCGGCGTGCCGCGCATCGACGTCGTGTGTCCGGGCTTCGCTGCCGACTGTCTGGAGACGATCGAGGAGATCGATGACGAGCTTCGCCGCGAGTATCTGGCCGCCTTCAGGGACGATGCAGGGGCGGAATTCCACTACATTGCCGCACTCAACGACTCGCCCGAGGCGGTGAAGGCCTACGCCTCGATCGTGAGGCGCGAGGCTGCGGGCTGGATCTGACGCACGGACGGCGCATGAGCGGACTTGAAAAACGCCGCACCGTCCCCATATAAGAAGCAATCTATTGGGCCCACGGAGCGGACTCCCGGGCCGACCCAGTTTCCAGGCGTCTGGCGACGCTCATACGGAGTGACATATGACTGAAAATACTCAGAACCAGGAAGTGAAGGAAGAAGCCGGCTGCTGCTGCCAGGGCAAGTGCGCCGAAGAGGGCCAGGCCTGCGGCCGCGAGGGCAAGGAAGCCTGTACGGGTGAAGAGGCCAAGCAGCCCGAAACGCCCGAGCAGACGATCGAAACGCTTCAGACGGCTCTGAAACTCTCCGAAGCCAAGGTGATGGAGCACTACGACCTCTACGTGCGCGCCATGGCGGAGCTTGAAAACACCCGCCGCCGTTCCTCCGAGGAGGTTCAGAAGGCCCGCAAGTTCGGCATCGAGAAGTTTGCCGAAAACCTGCTGCCCGTCGTCGACAGCCTTGAGAAGGCCCTCGAGGTCACGAAGAATGAGGAGGAGAACCCCGTCCGTGAAGGCATGCTCGCCACGTACCGCCAGTTCATGCACGCCCTCGACGTCTCCGGCATGAAACCCGTTGATCCGAAGGGCGAGGCGTTCGATCCGCACCAGCATCAGGCCATCGCGATGGTGCCCGCTCCCGAAGGCGTCGCCTCCGGCACCGTGGTCGAAGTCTTCCAGCGCGGCTGGGTGATCGCCGACCGCGTTCTGCGCCCCGCCATGGTGAGCGTCGCTCAGGGCTGAGAAGCCCGAACACAGCCGCTCTGATCAGAAGGCGTCCCGTCGGGGGCGCCTTTTTTCTTGATGGGCCTTAGAATGGAAAAGTGATGTTTTTCCCTTGCGGGGCAAAGCCTTGCGGTGGTGGATGTAATTATTTTTGACAAACCTTCGGCAGAAGGCTTGAAAAAAAAGGGGGCATCCCCATATAGGGATTAAGGTCGTTCGCAGGCTGAGGAGATTCCGCCTGCGGACACGTTAGTTTTTGAACGGTCCGAACGCTCCTGCGTGTGCCATGTGCCGCGCCTCAAGATGACGACGTTTCGGACGAAAGGTTTTCTTTTAGAGGATTAAACCACTATGGCGAAGATCATTGGTATTGACCTTGGCACCACCAATTCGGCCGTTGCCGTGATGGAAGGCGACAACATCAAGGTTATTGAAAACAGCGAAGGCGCCCGCACGACCCCGTCCATCGTTGCCTACATGGACAACGGTGAAGTGCTCGTCGGCGCCCCGGCCAAGCGCCAGGCTGTGACCAATCCGAAGAACACGCTCTTTGCCGTGAAGCGCCTCATCGGCCGCCGCTTCGACGACGCCGAAGTCCAGAAGGACATCAACCTGATGCCGTTCACGATCATGCGCGCCGACAACGGCGACGCTTGGGTCGAAGCTCAGGGCAAGAAGCTCGCTCCGCAGCAGGTCAGCGCCGAAATCCTTCGCAAGATGAAGCAGACCGCCGAAGACTACCTCGGCGAAGCCGTTACGGAAGCCGTCATCACGGTTCCCGCCTACTTCAACGACTCCCAGCGTCAGGCCACGAAGGACGCCGGCCGCATCGCCGGTCTTGAAGTGAAGCGCATCATCAACGAACCGACCGCTGCCGCGCTCGCCTTCGGCATGGACAAGGGCGGCAGCAGCGACCGCAAGATCGCCGTGTACGACCTTGGCGGCGGCACGTTCGACATCTCGATCATCGACCTCGCCAACATTGACGGCGACAAGCAGTTTGAAGTGCTCTCCACGAACGGCGACACGTTCCTCGGCGGCGAAGACTTCGACCAGCGCCTCGTCGACCACCTGATCAACGAGTTCCGCAAGGACACGGGCGTCGACCTCTCCAAGGACGTTCTCGCCCTGCAGCGCCTGAAGGACGCCGCTGAAAAGGCCAAGATCGAGCTCTCGAGTCGTCAGGAAACCGAAATCAACCTGCCGTACATCACGGCTGACGCCACGGGTCCGAAGCACCTCAACGTCACGGTCACGCGCGCCAAGTTCGAAGCCCTCGTCGAGGACCTCGTCCAGCGCACCATCGAGCCGGTCCGCAAGGCCCTGCGCGATGCCGGCACGTCCACGTCCGACATCACCGACGTCATCCTCGTCGGCGGTCAGACCCGCATGCCGCGCGTTCAGGCCGTCGTGAAGGAATTCTTCGGCAAGGATCCGCGCAAGGACGTCAACCCCGACGAGGCCGTCGCCATCGGCGCCGCCATCCAGGGCTCCGTCCTCACCGGCGAACGCCGCGACGTGCTCCTGCTCGACGTCACCCCGCTTACGCTCGGCATTGAGACGCTCGGCGGCGTGATGACCCCGATGATCAAGCGCAACACGACGATTCCGACGAAGCACAGCCAGGTGTTCTCGACCGCTGAAGACAACCAGCCGGCCGTGACCATCAAGGTCTACCAGGGCGAACGCGAAATGGCTGCCTCCAACAAGCTCCTCGGCGAGTTCAACCTTGAAGGCATTCCGGCGTCTCCGCGCGGCTTGCCGCAGATCGAAGTCACGTTCGACATCGACGCCAACGGCATTCTTCACGTGGCCGCCAAGGACAAGGCCACCGGCAAGGAAAATACCATCACGATCAAGGCCAGCTCCGGGCTGAGCGAAGACGAGATCGAACGCATGGTGCAGGACGCCGAAGCCAACAAGGAAGAGGACCACCGCCGCGCCGAGCTCGCTCAGGCCCGCAACCAGGCCGACGCCGCCGTCAGCCAGGTCCAGAAGACCCTGAAGGAATTCGGCGACAAGGTGGACGGTGCCGACCGCGCCGCCTGCGAAGACGCCATCCGCACGGTTGAAGAGAAGGTCAAGGGTGAGGACAAGGCCGCCATCGACAAGGCCGTCGAAAACCTGATGGCCGCCGCTCAGAAGATCGGCGAAAAGATGAACAAGGCCGCCGCCCAGCAGCAGGCCGCTCCGGAAGGCAACGCCGCCGGCAGCAAGCCCGCCGACGATGATGTGGTCGACGCCGACTTCACGGACGTCAAGAAGTAATCCGTGAGTGACGGCAATCCGGGAGCCCCGGCTCCCAGGCTGATTCGGTCTTGAGTCAGCGCATCAAACGAAGGGTCGGTTCGCTCACGCGATGCCGGCCCTTTTCGAGTTTTGAAAAAATCAAAAAGAAGACGGGGTAGCTCCCCGCAGGGATTGGGTAATGTCTGATCGCGATTATTACGAGGTGCTCGGCGTCGGCAAGGACGCTTCCGCCGACGACATCAAGAAGGCCTATCGTCGCATGGCCATGAAGTACCATCCGGACCGCAATCCGGGTGACAAGGTCGCCGAAGAGAAGTTCAAGGAAATCGGTGAAGCCTACGCCGTGCTTTCCGACGACCAGAAGCGCGCCGCCTACGACCGCTACGGCAAGGCGGGCGTGGATCCCAGCGCTGCGGGCGGTCCCGGCGGCTTCGGTGGCTTTGGCAACATGAACGGCGCCGACTTCCAGAGCGCCTTCGGCGACATCTTCAGCGACATCTTCGGCGGTGGCGGCATGCGCGGCGGCCGTGCCGCCCGCGAGCAGGGCATCCGCGGCAACGACGTGCGCTTCGAGCTTGAAATCTCGCTTGAGGACGCCGCCATGGGCCGCACGATGGAGATCCGCGTGCCCGCCTGGGACGAGTGCCAGTCCTGCCACGGCACGGGCTGCAAGCCCGGCACGTCTAGGAAGACCTGTCCGACCTGTCAGGGCCATGGCGCCGTGCGCGTCTCCAACGGTCTCTTCCAGGTCCACCAGACCTGCCCGAAGTGCCATGGTTCCGGCCAGATCATCTCCGATCCGTGCCCGAACTGCCAGGGCGTGGGCAAGATCCGCACGACCAAGGTCGTGGAGGTCAAGATTCCCGCCGGTATCAACGACGGCCAGCGCATCCGCATGTCGGGCCGTGGCGAGCCGGGCATGAACGGCGGAGAGTCGGGCGACCTCTACATCGAGATCTCGGTCAAGCCGCACGACATCTTCTCGCGCGACGGCGACGACCTTCACACCGAGCTTCCCGTCTCCTTCGTGACGGCGGCGCTCGGCGGCGAACTCACGGTTCCGACCCTTGAGGGCGAATCGCGCATCACGCTGCCCGAAGGCACGCAGTCCGGCAAGACCTTCCGCCTGCGTGGCAAGGGCGTGAAGAACCTGCGCACGGGCGAGCCCGGCGATCTCTTCCTGCACATCTCCGTGGAGACGCCCGTCAACCTCTCCACCAAGCAGAAGAACCTGCTCCGCGAGTTCGACGCCTCCCTCAAGGAAGGCGGCGACAAGCACAATCCCAAGACGCAGGGTTTCTTCGACCGCATGAAGAGCTTCTTCAAGTAAGGCGCCGTCAGGGACCTCCCTGATGCGATCGCCGAAAAGGGCACACGCCTTCGGACGGGTGCCTTTTTTTATGCGACTTCGAAGCGTCGGGCAGGGTGGGAAAAAAGATTTGCGCATCTTTTGAGCGAGCTTCATGTGCCTAGGGGATTTGCTTTAAGTAAAAGGAATTAGAGGGCGGAAGACGGCAAATTTCGGTTCGTATAATCGAAATTAACATCCTCGGGCTACAAGCCCTGGCATTCGACTTTCATTACTCAGGGGTGACCCCATGCAGATTTCCAAGATTACGCGCCGCAGCGCCATCGCGCTTTCCGTCGCTGCCGCGCTGACACTCGCGGGCTGCGGCGACAAGGAGCCCGCCAAGTCCGAACTCGTGCCCGTGGGCATCGTCCAGCTCGTTGAACACTCCGCCCTCGACGCCTGCACCAAGGGTGTCAAGGACGCGCTTGCCGAACGCGGCTACAAGGACGGCGTCAACATCAAGATCGACTTCCAGAACGCCCAGGGCGACCAGTCGAATCTGCACAACATCGCCACCCGCTTCGTCTCCAACAAGGACAAGCTGATCTTCGCCGTCGCGACGCCCGCCGCCCAGGCCGTGGCCACGACCGCCAAGGGCACGCCGATCGTTGCGACCGCCATCACCGACTTCGTCGCTGCCAAGCTTGTCAAGTCCGACGAACAGCCCGGCGGCAACGTCACGGGCGTCTCCGACCTCGGTCCGATCGAGGCCCAGCTCGAACTTCTTCTCAAGCTCGTCCCCGACGCCAAGGCCGTCGGCACGATCTACAACTCCAGCGAAATCAACTCCAAGTACCAGGTCGACATCTTCAAGAAGGCCGCCGAAAAGCGCGGCGTGCAGGTGCTCGAGGCCACGGTCTCCAACGTCAACGACATCCAGCAGGCCGCTGCCAGCCTCAACGGCAAGGTGCAGGGCATGTGGCTGCCGACGGACAACGTGCTTGCCAGCGCCATTCCCGCCCTCGCCAAGGTCGCCAACCCCTCCAAGATCCCCGTCATTGCGGGTGAGCGCGGCATGACCGAAGCGGGCTGTCTCGGTTCGATCTCGGTCGACTACTACGAAATTGGTCGCATGACGGGCCAGATGGGCGCCGACATTCTCGACGGCAAGAAGAAGCCGGCCGAGATGCCCGTCCAGCACGTGGCCAACGGCACGCCGGTCTTCAACATGAAGACGGCAGCCGCGATCGGCATCACGATTCCGGACGAACTCAAGAAGGGCGCAGTGCTCTTTCAGTAGCCTCTGAAGGAGGCCGCGCCTAGAGCGGAGCTTGTCGGGGACGCCGGTACGGCGTCTGCGGAGCTCCGCATTTTTTTGAATAGGCCGGCAGGAACAGATTCCGCCGGCGCTCCTACTTAAAAAACAATCGGCAACCCGAACCGCCGAGCGTACCTAGAAAAGGAAATTTCATGCTTGATCTCATTCTCTCGACCGTCGGCCAGGGACTTCAGTGGTCCGTTCTCGCGCTCGGCGTCTTCCTGACCTTCCGAATTCTCGACATCGCCGACCTGTCGGTCGAAGGCTCGTTCCCATTGGGCGCGGCCGTGGCCGCCACCGCCATCACGGCGGGACTCGGTCTGCCCGCCGCCTTTGTTCTGGCGCTCGTCGCGGGTTCGCTCGCGGGCGGCGTCACCGGCCTGCTGACGACGAAGCTCCGCATTCCCGCGCTGCTCGCCGGCATTCTGACGATGATCGGCCTCTATTCCGTGAACCTGCACGTGATGGGCAAGTCCAACGTCGGTCTTCTGCAGAATGAGACGGTCTTCACGATTCTTGAAAACAGCCTCGGCCTTTCCGTCGCCATGAGCGGCCTCGTCGTCGGCCTCGTCTTCGCAGTCGCCATCGCTGTGGTGATCTACTGGTTCTTCGGCACGGAGCTCGGCACCGCCGTGCGCGCCACAGGCTTCAATCCGCAGATGGCCCGCGCCCAAGGCATCAACACCAACACGATGGTCGTTCTCGGCCTCGTCATCTCGAACGGCCTTGTCGCTCTCTCGGGCGCCACCGTCGCTCAGGCCAACGGCTTCGCCGACGTCGGCATGGGCGTGGGCACGATCGTGATCGGCCTTGCCTCCGTCATCATCGGCGAGGTGCTCTTCTCCCCTAAGACGTTCAAGACGAGCCTCGCCGCCGTGATTCTCGGCTCCATCATCTACCGACTCGTCATTGCATTCGTGCTTGAAATGGGCATGCCGCCCAACGACCTCAAGCTCTTTACCGCCGTGCTCGTCGCCATTGCGCTGGCACTCCCGCTCATCAAGGAAAAGATGGCCGGCCTGCGCGCCCGCGCCTGACTTGTGAACTGAACACGAAGGAAAGAAAAAATGCTCGAACTCAAAAACGTCACCAAGACTTTCTTCGCCGGCACGGCCAATGAAAAGAAGGCGCTGCGAGGCGTCTCGTTCACGCTCGAGGACGGTGACTTCTGCACCGTGATCGGTTCGAACGGCGCGGGCAAGTCCACGACGCTCAATGCCATCGCGGGCGCGTTCCCGATCGACTCCGGCTCCATTCTCATCGACGGCGTCGATGTCTCCAGAATGCCCGAGTACAAGCGCGCCGCCTTCATCGGCCGCGTCTTTCAGGATCCGATGCGCGGCACGGCCGCAGGCATGATGATTTCCGAAAACCTTGCCATCGCCGACCGCCGCGGCCGCAGTCAGACGCTGCGCTGGAGCGACCGTGCGGACAGGACGGCCTACTTCACGGAGCTCGTCAAGATGCTCGGCCTCGGCCTTGAGAACCGCATGACGGCCCATGTGGGCCTGCTCTCGGGCGGTCAGCGTCAGGCGCTCACGCTGCTGATGGCCACGCTCGTGCGTCCCAAGCTCCTGCTGCTTGACGAACATACGGCCGCACTCGACCCGAAGACCGCCGCCAAGGTGCTTGAACTTACCGAAAAGCTCGTGACCGAACAGCAGCTCACGACGCTCATGATCACGCACAACATGCGTGACGCTCTCCGCTACGGCAACCGCCTCATCATGATGCACGACGGCCGTCCGATCCTTGACGTCAGGGGCGAGGAGAAGGCGAAGCTCACTGCCGTGGACCTCCTGCAGTTCTTCGAGAAGGCCGGCGACGGCGTTTCCGACAAGATGCTGCTCGGCTGACGTTCAGTGGAACCGCTGCAGAACCGCAAAGAAAAATCGGCCGCCCCGTAAGGGGCGGCCGATTTGCGTGGAGCCTTTCCTGATCAGCGCTTCTTCGACGACTTCCTCGCGAACCAGGTGAAGAACACCGGCACGAAGATGGTCGAGATGAAGGTGGCGGCGAGCATTCCGCCGAAGACGCCCGTACCCATGGAGTGGCGGGCCCCCGCGCCTGCGCCCGTCGCGATGATGAGCGGCACGACGCCGAGCACGAATGCAAAGGACGTCATCAGAATCGGGCGGAAGCGAAGACCCGCGGCCTCAATGGCGGCGTCGAAGGGACCCATTCCCTCCTCCATCTTCTGGGCCGCGAACTCCACGATCAGAATGGCGTTCTTGGCCGTGAGGCCGATGAGCACGAGTAGACCGATCTGGAAGTAGATGTCGTTGGGCGTGCCGCGCAGCCAGATGGCGGTCATGGCGCCGAGGAAGGCGTACGGGACGGCCAGCACGACGGCGATCGGCAGCGACCAACGCTCGTAGAGGGCGGCGAGGATGAGGAACATCATCAGGATGCCGAAGCCGAAGGCCGTGGCGGACGAGGCGCCGATGCGCTTTTCGTGGTAGGCCTGACCGACCCATTCGATCGTGTAGCCTTCGGGAAGCACTTCACGGGCGGTTTCCTCGACGATCCTGATGGCGTCGCCCGACGAGACGCCTTGAGCGGCCGCGCCGCTGAACTGAGCGGCGAGGTAGCCGTTCATGCGGGCGAGGGCCGCCGCACCGGACGTGCGCTCGGTGCGCACGAGCGCCGAGATGGGCACCATTTCACCCGAGCTCGAGCGCACGTAGCCCGACCCGATGTCCTCGGGCGTCGAACGGAACTGCGGAGCGGCCTGAACCACCACGCGGTAGATCTTGCCGTTGCGGGTGAAATCGTTGACGTACTTGCTGCCCATCAGATGGGAGATCGTGTCGTAGATGTCGTCGACGTCCACGCCGAGCGCAATCGCCTTGGTCTGGTCAACGTAGAGCTTGAGCTGGGGCGTGTCGGCCGTCAGGTAGCTGCGCAGGCCCGTAAGCTCGGGGCGGTCCTGAAGGGCGTCGAGGAAGTTTTCGGCGACGTTCTGCAGCACGAGCGGATTGTCGTTGCCGTGCGAGAGGATATAGCCCGAGAAGCCGTTCGTGGAGCCAAGGCCCTTGATGGCCGCAGGCAGCGCAGCCACGCCCTTGATGTCGGGGTGGGAGGCGACGTACTTCTGGAGGTCCTTCTGGATCTCCTCGGCGGTCTCCTTGCGGTCGTCCCAGTGCTTGAGCTTCAGGATGAAGGTCGATGCGTTGCTGCGGACGTCGCCGCTCATCGTGTCGTAGCCCACCATCGTCACGACGCTCTGCACGGCGTCGTTCTTCTTGAGGTGCTCGAGGATTTCGGTCGAGACGGCCTCGGTGCGGGGGAAGGCCGCGCCTTCGGGGAGCTGGACCGAGATGCGCACGATGCCCTGGTCCTCGCGCGGAATGAAGGAGGTTGGCGTGTGCTCGAGCATCTGCCAGCAGCCGGCCGTCACGGCGACGAGCAGGCCTGCGGTGATCACGCGGTGGCGCAGCGCCGCCTTGACGAGCTTGAGGAACCTGAGCGTGAAGGACGCGAGTCCGCGGTCGAAGGCCTGGAAGAACCTGTTCTTGCGCTCTTCGGGCTTCCTTTCCTTGAGAAGGATCGCGCAGAGCGCCGGCGTGAGCGTCAGGGCGACGAAGCCCGAGAGCACGACGGACAGGGCGACCGTCACGGCAAACTGGCGGTAGAGCTCGCCTGCGATGCCGCCGAGGAAGGCGACGGGGATGAAGACGGAGGCGAGCACGAGCACGATGGCGACGAGTGCGCCCGAGACCTCCTTCATGGCCTTCTGGGCCGCCTCGTAGGGGCCGAGGCCCTCGGTGCGCATGAGACGCTCGACGTTCTCAAGCACGACGATGGCATCGTCGACCACGATGCCGATCGAGAGCGTCATCGCGAAGAGCGTCAGCGTGTTGAGCGAGAAGCCGAAGAGCCAGAGGCCCGCCATCGTGCCGATGAGCGACACGGGCACTGCGAGCATCGGGATGAGCGTGGCGCGCCAGTTCTGCAGGAAGACGAAGACGACGAGGAGCACGAGGATGCCTGCCTCGAACAGCGTGTGGTAGACCTCGTTGAGGGAGGCGCCCACGAAGATCGACGTGTCGTCGGTGATGATGTAGTCGATCTTGTTTTCGGGGAACTGGGCGGCGAGCTCGACGATGCGGGCCTTGACGGCCTCGGCGGCCGCCATGGCGTTGGCGCCCGTCTGCAGGTAGACGCCGACGTTGACGCCCTGCGTGCCGTTGATGTCGACGCGGAACTCGTAGGAGCGCTTGCCGATTTCGGTCGTGGCGATGTCCTTCATGCGCACGAGCTTGTCGGGACCGTCAGCCTTGACGATGATGTCGGCGAACTCCTCGGCGGTGAGGAGCTGACCGGGCGTCGTGATCGTGTAGTAGAGCTGCTGCTCGGACACTGTGGGCGCCGTGCCCACGCGGCCCGCGCTTCGCTGCGCGTTCTGGGCCTCGATGGCGTTTTCGACGTCCTTGATCGTGATGCCCATGAGGCCCATCTTTTCGGGATCGAGCCAGATGCGCATGGCGGACTGCGCGTTGCCGAAGACGCTCACGTCGCCGATGCCGGGCAGGCGCTTGAGTTCGTCGACGATGTTGAGGTTCGCGTAGTCGGCCAGATCGGTGGCGGCCATGCTGCCGTCGGGCGAGAAGAGCGCGACCATGAGGAGGTTTTCCTCGGAGCGCTTTCGCACGCTCACGCCCTGATTGCGCACGACGTCTGGCAGTCTGCGTTCGGCCGTGCGGACGCGGTTGTTGATTTCGAGCATGGCGTCGTTGGCGTCGGTGCCGACGTCAAAGACGCAGGAAATCGACATGTCGCCGTTGCTTCGGATGTTCGTCGTGTAGTAGAGCAGGCCTGTGATGCCCGAGAGCTGGTCCTCGATTGGAGCGGCCACGGTGCGGGCGAGCGTCTGGGCGTCGGCGCCGTCGTAGGTGGTCGAGATGCGCACCGTCGGAGGCGAGATGTCCGGATACTGGGAGAGCGGAAGAACGCGCAGCGCGATGAGGCCCGCGAGCACGATGATGATCGAGAGGACCGTCGCGAAGATCGGGCGGCGGATGCAGAACTGGCTGAGCATGGCGCAGGATCCTACTTGGCCGTCTTGGAAGCTTCGGCGGGCTGCACGGCGGAGCCGTCACGAAGCTTGAGAAGCTGGTTGGTGATCACGCGGTCGCCCGTGGCGAGGCCCGAGGTGGCGATCCAGTCGGGACCGTCCCAGCGGTCGAGCTTGACGGGCCGGAGCCTGGCTTTGCCGTCCTGGTACACGAAGACCGTGTAAGTGCCGTCGGGTTCTTGGCGCACGGCCTTCTGCGGGATGCGCACGGCGTTTTCTCGTACGCCGATCTGAAGGTCCACGTGCACGAAGTCGCCGGGAAGAAGTCCGGAGCCTTCATCGAGCCTAACGCGCATGAGGCGCGTGCTCGTCTTCGGGTTGACGGACTGGGCGACGTAGTCGAGTTTGCCCGAGAGCGTGCGGCCGCGCTCGTCGCGGAGTTTGACCGCATTGTCGGTCGTCACGTCGGCGCCGTCGAGCGCACGTGCGGACGGCGCGAAGACGACCCTGACGTCGTCGTGCTGGGTGATCGTGGCAAGCACGGAGCTTGCCGAGGAGATGAGCGAGCCTTCATTGAACTGCGTGTCGCTCACGAGACCGGAGGCGGGAGCCCTCACGGTCGTCCATTCGAGGCTGATGGCCGCGTCCCTTTCGGAGGCGGTCGCCGCGTTGTAGGCTGAGGAGGCGACGAGGTGCGCGCGGTTGGCCTCGTCGAGGTCCTGACGGCTCTTGGCGCCCTTTTCAAAAAGCGCACGGGTGCGTTCGTAGCTGGTTTTAGCTTCTGCAAGCGTGGCCTTCGCGCTGCGCGTGTTCGCCGCGGCCGACTTCAGCCTGGCTTCGAAGGGCGCGGGATCGATCTGGTAGAGCACGTCGCCCGCCTTCACTTCGGCGCCTTCCGTGAAGGCGACCTTCTTGAGGATGCCGCTCACCTGGGACTTGACCTCGACTTCGCGGCCGCCCTCGGCCTGGCCGAGCAGCGTGATCCAGCGGGGCTGGTCTGCCGCTTCAACGGTCAGGGTTTCAACAGAAAGGGGCGCGCGGACGGTCTTTGGGGCCGTCGTCTTTTCGCAGCCGGCGAGAAGCGTGAGCGCCAGAAGGCCGGCGCAGACAAGACTGAATGTATGTCGCATGTCGTTGAGGGTGGATTGTTCCTTGCTTGCGTTTCAGTATGGCCGCGAAGCCGAAGAGAGGCAAATGTCTTCGGCTAACCCGGGTTAAGCAGTGTTACACAATGTTTCTGGAACGGAAGGCGGGGACCGTGCGGGCCTTGAGCCATGCCTGTGCGCGAGTAGAAAGCGCCTCGTTTTGAAGGGCGGTCAGGACTTTCCCATGGTAATCGTCGAGCCAGGCCACTTCGTCGGGCGTGAGGAGCGAAACATCGACGGTTCTGAGGTCGATCGGGCAGAGCGTTGCGACGTCGAACGCGAGGAATTCGCCGAACTCCGTGGACGCAGCCCTGCGGGCGACGATCAGGTTTTCGATGCGCACGCCCCTGTGGCCGGGACGGTAGAGGCCGGGTTCATCGGAGACGAGGATGCCTGCCTGGAGACCGAGCTCGCCCGTCTTCGTTGCACGCGGGGAGATGTGGAAGGGACCTTCGTGGACGTTGAGGCGGCAGCCCACGCCGTGGCCCGTGCCGTGTCCGAAGTCGAGGCCTTTGGCCCAGAGGGGCGCGCGTGCGATGGCGTCGAGCTGCGAGCCCGAGACGCCTGCGGGAACGACGGCGCGTGCAAGCGCGATGTGGGCCTTGAGCACGAGCGTGACGTCGCGCTTCATGTCGTCGTCGATGCGGCCGACGGCCGTCATGCGGGTGATGTCGGTCGTGCCCGCCTCGTACTGCCCGCCCGAGTCGATGAGAAGAAGCCCGTCCGTGAGGACTGCGGCCGTTTCGCGCTTCGGCGCATAGTGTGGAAGCGCGGCGTTGCGGCCGAAGGCGGAGATCGTGCCGAAGCTCAGGCCCCTGTTGTCGGGGCGTGCGGCGCGTTCTGAGTCGAGCATGTTCGCGACGTCGGATTCGGTGAGCACGGCGCCTTCGGCGAGTCGCTCGTCAAGCAGCGCGTAGAATTCGCATAGCGCGACGCCGTCGGAGACCATGGCGCGGCGGATGCCCTCGAGCTCCTCCTCGGACTTGCGGCTCTTCATGAGCGTGACGGGCGAGAGCGCCTCGACGGGGACGCGCTCGAGGAGTCCGAAGATCGAGGCGGGAAGGCGGTCGGGGTCGGCCATGAAGACGAGGTCCCTCGAGAGCGCGGAGATGTCCCCTGCGAGCGATTCGGGTGCTCGAACTTCGATGCCCTGTGCGGCCAGAGCGCCAAGGAGTTCGGGCGTGAATCTGGAGGCTTCCGTATAGAGAAGGGCCTCGCTGTCGGTCACGATCATGCTCGCGAGGAAGACGGGATTGAATTTGATGTCGGCCGCACGGCAGCCCGTGAGCCAGGCGATGTCGTCGAGCGAGTGCAGGCACAGGGCTTCGCTAGCGCGGTCGCGAAGCACTTCGCGGACTCGGGCGAGCCTGTCTGCAACGGTTGAGGAATCCTGCGTCATCGGGGTGACGGCGGTCTGCGGACGGGCGGGACGGCCTTGGGTCCAGACGTCGTCAAAGAGATCGGGGACGAGCGCGAGCTCAAGTCCGCAGTCGGCGAGTGATGTGCGGATGCGGCGCACATCCGATTCGCTCCAGAGTTCGGGGGCGAGGCCGACGCGGCCGCGGGTGAGATGCTGCGAAAGCCAGGCCTCCTGCGAGGGGGCGTCGGGCGCACCGAGCCTCACGACTTCGAAGGGCGCTCCGTCGAGCTCGCCTTCGGCCTGCTCCCAGTAGCGGCTGTCGACGAGAAGCGCGGCAGCGCCCTGCGTCACGCACAGGCGGGCGGTGCTGCCCGTGAAGCCCGTGAGCCAGGCAACGGACTGCCAGTGTTCGGGAACGTATTCCGAGAGATGCGGATCGACGATGCGGCCGATCCAGGCGTCAAGCCCCCGGTCCTTCATGGTCTGTCGAAATTTGCCGAGCCGTTCGGCGCTCGATTGGTTCATGACGATGCCTCAGATGAAGAAAGTCCCGAAGAGCCTGCGCAGGGCGGGGCGCATCAGAAGAGCTTGCGGACCTGAACGGTGACGGGGAAGCCCACGTGGGAGTCGCTTTCAAGGTCCTCGCCGATGTCGAGCCTCAGAATGCGCCATCCGGCGTCGCGCAGCTCGTCGAGCGTGGCGGAGACGCCGAGGTCGGGGCAGGCGAAGGGCACTTCGCCCACGCGCTGGAGCACCGTAACGGGTGCTTCGGACGTGCACGTCATCAGGGAGCGGTTCGGAGCGTCGAGGAGCGGGTCGTGCAGGTTGCCGTCGGCGTCGCGCTTCATGCGCTGGGCGGGGCCGCTGATCGTGTCGCCCGTGTAGTAGGCGGTGGAGCAGGCGGAAAGCAGGAGCATGGCGGCGGTGGCGGCGAGAAGACTGCGGACGGGAAGCGAAGCGGACATTTTCTGGCTGCCGGCCCTCGTGTGAGGAGGCCGGACGAACTCGATCGGGTAGGTAAAACAGATCTATTTTAGAGAAAAAGCGCCGGATGTCCGTAAAAACATCCGGCGCTTCTGTAAACACTTGTCGGCGTGCGGGGCGCTCGTGGATCAGCCCTCGCGCTTCTTGCGGTAGTTCCTGCGGCTTCGGTTGAAGCCGCCCTTCACGTTGCCGTTCACATTGCCGTTGACGTAGCCGCCGCGGCGGTTTTCGTCGGGCATGATCTGAGGCAGGCTGAGGGCCTGGGAGGACGGATGGTAGGGATCCGTCGGCTCCCAGTGGATCTGCTGGTCGCTGGGCAGCCCGCGGAGATTCTGGCGCTTGGGCTGGTAGTGGATCGAATTGCCGAAGTTGTCGTCGTCCCAGTCCTGCTGGCGGGGCTTTGCCTCGGCGTCCTGCCTTGCGGGCTTCTTCCTGTCGCGCTTCTTCTCGAAAGGCTTCTTCTCGTAGGCCTTCTTTTCGAAGGTCTTCTTTTCCTGAGGCTTCCTGTCGCCTGCGGCCGCCTGTTCGGAGTCTGCGTTCTGAACGGGCTTTTCCTGCGTTCGGGAGGCTTCGCCCTCACCGTTCTGGAACTTGCGCGACTTGCGGCGGAAGTTCTTGAAATGGTCCTTGCGGGACTTGTCCTGGGCTCCGGCTTCGGCGGCGGGGACGGCCTGCGCCTCGACGGGTGCGGAGGAAGTTTCGGCGGCGTCTTCCTGACGCTGCTTGAAGGGACGGTTCTTGCCGAAGCGGCGCTCCGTGAAGGACTTGCGCGGCTTGCGGGTCTGAGCCTGCTCGGAGGCGGCGTCCTCGGCGGGAGCGGCCGGAGGCTGCATAACGGCATCGGCTTCGGGGGCTGCGGCCTCGACGGGGAGGGCTTCGTCCCTGTGGGGCTTGGCGGCCTTGCGAGGCTTCTTGCCGAAGGTCTTGCCCTGCTCATCCTTTCTGAAGTCCTTGCGGTCCTTTCGGAAACCATCCTTCCTGTCCTTGCGCTGGCCGTTCTTCGACTTGCGGCGCTCCCAGCGGCTGCGGCCTTCGCCGCGGTCGTCCTGCTCGCCCCTGTCGCCCTCGGTGGACTCGGCCGTGCGGCCGTATTTCGTGCGGATCGTGAGCTTTTCGCGGCGCAGAAGCTGGCCGATAACGGTGCGGGGCTCGGGAAGGTTGTACGGATTTTCAAGCGTCAGGCGCTTTTCGGCGGCGACGAGGAGCTTTTCAAAGAGCGGAAGCGTTTCGGGCGTGACGATCGTCACGAGCTCGCCCGTGCCGTCGGCCGTCAGGGCCAAATGCTCGAGATAGGGTTCGGGACCACCTGAGAGGTCGGTGAGGATCACGCGGGAGGCGCGATTGTGCTCGAGTTCGCCGATGACCGAGTGCGGCATGACGAGGTGCTCGACGCGGCCTGCGATGAACTTGAGGACGAGCGTCTCTCGGGCCGAGGCGGACTGGGTTGCGGTGGCGCGCTTGGCGGCGATGCCCGCCTCTTTGAGAAGGCCCGTGACGCGGGTGCTTTCGGTAGGGGTCGAGACCAGGAAGAGTACGGGCGTCTTTTCAGCCTCGCGGGCGAGTGTCTCGCTCATCTTCTCTTCGGGTACGAGTACCACGCGTTCCTTGGGGGCGGTTTCACGCGCCGCCTCGTCGGGCGCCCTGCAGTAGGCGGGGGCGTGCAGCATGGCGTTGTAGGGGTCCTCGGTTGTCTCAACGACGACGGGGCCCGTCACGATCAGCTGGAGGGCGGCGGGAAAGCGCTCGACGAGCGAAGCGATGAGGTCCGTGTCGCCCATGACGTCGTGCCATTCGGCGCCGTCGACGAGGATCGTGCGGAAGGCTTCGGGGGCTACGAAACCCTTGTCGAAGACCTTTTTCAGCACCTTGGGATTCGTGACGACGAGGTCGGGTGCGGTGGCAAAGATGGCGGCGAGGCCTGCGCCGTCACGCACGCCCGTCGTGGCGGCGATCCTGAGGCCGGTGCCCTCGGACATGCGGGAGGCCAGCGTGAAGGCGGTCTCCTCGGCTTCGCGCGAGGCGGCGAGAATCAGGGCGGCGCTCTTGTCGCGGCGGTCCTGAAGCTTCTGCAGCAGGGCCGTTACCGCGGTCTTGAGGCGGGACGTGCAGGGCGTGCCGGAGAGGCGCGTGTCGCGTTCGTTCAGGACTTCGTTGAGGGTGCTGGAGAGAAACGGATTGGAGGTCGCCCAGCTCTTGAAGGCTTCGGGCAGCCAGGACAGCACGCGCTCGAAATTCGAGATTTTTTCGTCTTTTGTCATCGTTCTTGAGCAATGCACGCCGACACGGAATGCGCGGAAAAGAAGAGGGCGCCCCTTCGCGTCGGTTGGGTGTATGCGGAATCGAAATCGGATGTGCCCGCCAAAACGCTGTGGCGTGCGGGAGCAGCCTGTCAGGAATAGTGTCTGCGGGCGCGCGGGTGTGCGCCGCGGTCCGTTCCGCGTGCCCTCTGATGCGAAGGGAGGCGGATCTGCGGGATGGCAGGCTGAAGGTCATCGCGTCCGACGGTGAAGGCTTGTCGGACGGCGCATTCATTGTACACGGCGGAAACGTCGAATGCATCCCTGTTGCCAGAGCAACGGCTTGACGCTGTAAGATTGTGTCATCAGCAACCTACACACGAGGGCTACACCCATGCAGGAAGAATTGAAAGATCTCAAGATCGAGGAACTCGCCGAAGGCACCGGCCGTCAGGCGATGAAGGGCGATACGATCGCCGCACACTACACGGGCTGGCTCGAGGACGGCACGAAGTTCGACTCCAGTCTTGATCGCGGCGAGCCGCTCGAGTTCGTCTGCGGCGTCGGCATGGTCATCAAGGGCTGGGACATGGGCGTCGTCGGCATGCGCGAAGGCCAGAAGCGCCGCCTTACGATCCCCGCTCATCTCGGCTACGGCGCCTACGGCGTCCCGGGCTGCATTCCGCCCAACGCTACGCTCATCTTCGAAGTCGAGCTCGTGAAGGTCTACTAAGACCGGATTGAGGCCGCTTCGGCAGTCATGAAAAAAGCCCGCGTCAGCGGGCTTTTTTCATGACTGTTTGCAACAGGTCGACTTATTGAGCATTGAACACGGGAAGGCCCGCATTGGCGAGGAGCTCGGCCGTCTCGTAAACGGGGAGTCCCATGATGCCGGTGTAGCTGCCCGAAATGTTCGAGATGAAGATGCTCGCAAGGCCCTGGATGCCGTAGCCGCCCGCCTTGTCGTAGGGCTCGCCGCTGTTGGCGTAGGCCTCGATTTCGTCGTGCGTGAGCTCGCGGAAGCTCACCGTGGAGTGTGAAATGCGCCAGTCGCAGGCCGTTTCGGAGAGGCCGACGTAGACGGCGGTGCGCACGTCGTGGGTGCGGCCGGAGAGCTTTTCGAGAAAGAGGCAGGCCTCGTCGAAGTCGCGGGGTTTGCCGAGGATCTCGTTGCCGAGGCTCACGACGGTGTCGGCGGCGACGATGGGCAGGCGCACGCCCGCGAACTCGCCCGCGTTCTTGACGCCGAGGCCCTCAAGGAACTTGTTGCGCGCGGTGCGCAGCACGTAGGCCTTGGGCGCCTCGTCGGGCAGGACGACTTCGTCGCCCTCGAAGGCCATGAGCGTATGGGCGTTGCTCGCGATGACGCGAACGTCGTAGCCGAGGCGTGTGAGCAGGTCGCGGCGGCGCGGGCTCTTGCTCGCAAGGAAAATCGTTTTGCTGGACATCGGTGTCAGGCTCGATGGTAGGGATGGCCTGCGAGGATCGACCATGCGCGGTAGATCTGCTCGGAGAGCATGACGCGCGCAAAGGCGTGCGGCAGGGTCATCGACGAAAGCCGGATCGTCAGGTTGGCCCTGGCCTTCACCTCGGGGGCGAGGCCGTCGGGGCCGCCGATCACGAAGACGGGCGTTTCGCCGTCGGCGCGCCAGTGCGAGAAGTGTCTGGCGAGGTCCATCGTCGTGAGATCCTTGCCGTGCTCGTCAAGCACGACGACGAAGTCGTCGGGTTCGATGGCGGCGAGGATGCGCTCGGCTTCAGCCGCCATGAGGCGCGCGGGCGTCTGGCCTGCGCGCGGCTCGGTGCGGATTTCCCTGAGCTCGACCCTGAAGTCGCGCGGAAAGCGCGACAGATAGTCGGAGACGGCCGACTGCGCCCACTCGGTGATGCGCTGGCCGACGGCCACGATGCGGATCTGCATGACTTATTCGAAGTCTTCGGGCATGTGGCCCGGACGATGCGGCATCAGGCGGGAGGCGCACTCTTCGTTGGCCTTCAGGAAGACTTCCTTGCCGCCCCAGATCTCTTCGAGGTTGTAGTAGTCGCGGACGTTGGGCTGCAGGCAGTGGCAGACGACGGGGCCGAGGTCGACGAGGACCCATTCGCCCGTTTCCTGGCCTTCCATGCCGAGAACGTCGCCGCCGGCCTGCTTGACTTCGTGCGAGACGGAGTAGGCGAGGGCGCGGGTCTGGCGGTTGGAGGTGCCCGAAGCGATGACGACGCGTTCGAACTGGTCGGTGAGGCCTTCGGTGTTGAAGACCTTGATGTCCTTGGCCTTGACGTCTTCAAGGGCGTTGACGACGAGCTGGGTGAGTTCTTCGATGTTCATGTTTCACTTGAGGTTAATGGCGCGCGGGCTGATAGAGTCCGTGCGTCCGGATGTAGGAGGCAACGCCGGGGTCGAGCCAGCCGTCGAGCGACGACATGGCGCGGGCAAAGGGTTCTCTGGCAAGCGTGCGGCGGATGGCGGTGGCGCTAGCGCGGTGAGGCGCCATTTCGAAGCGGGCGATCCTGCCCGAAGGCGAGAAGACGAGCTTTCGCGCCTCGGTCATGCGGGGCGCGGCCCAGAGGGCCTGGCTTTCGGGAATTTCGGATTCGCGCACGCCGTCCCTGGCGCAGTACGCGATGTGCACGAAGTCGGTGAGCGACTGCCACTCCCTCCAGGTGGAGAGGTTGAACCACTGGTCGCTGCCGAGGATGAGGACCAGCGGCATGTCGGGCCCGACCTCCTCGCGAAGCCGGCTGACCGTGTCGATGGTGTAGGTTGCACCGCTTCGGCAGAGTTCCGACGTGTTGATGCGGCATTGAGGCTCGTATTCTACTGCAATGCGAAGCATGTTCAAGCGGTGAATGCCAGGCGAGATTCGGCTTTTCTGCCAAGGCTCGCCTGCGGGCATGAGCTCGACGCGCACGAGCGGAACGGCGTCGAGCGCCGCTCTGGCCAGACAGAGGTGCCCCGCGTGCACGGGATCGAACGTGCCGCCGAGAATGCCCAGGCCGCGGCGCGCGGAATATAGCGCAAGACTGTCGGTCATAGGGTGGCTCAGAGGTTGGTCACCTGGGAGGAGAACGTCTTGTCGACGAGGCCGTCGTCGTCATAGTGAACGGCCAGCCAGTTGAGCTCGAGCTCCTGCAGTCCTCGCTTGTTGCGAAGGAAGCGCTGGCTGAACCAGTAGTGCCAGCCCGCTTCGTCCTTGTAGGAGGCGCGGCCGAGAAGCTCGTTAACGAGTGCGGACTCCATGCCAAGACCAATGCGGCCGATCTGGACGGGAAGGTGCTCGGCGTCGAGCCTGCGGCAGATTTCGGGGACCGTGCGCTCACCCGCCCACTCGAGCTGCGCTTCGGTCACGAAGTCGCTGTCGGTGGCGATGAACCAGACGATCATGGGCTTGCCGTGGGTGGTGCCCGTGAGGCAGAGCGTGTCGCGGCGGAAGACGCCGTCGCCCTCCGAAAGGCGGGTTGCGCCCGTCATGGCGGCAAGATCCTCGAGCCTGGTGCTTTCGAGCACGATGCGGGGCTTGCCGATGCGGGCGTCGCGGCCGAGCGGCGTCGTCAGAGTGGCCGGCGCGTCAAGCAGGCCCGTCGGGTAGGCGAACGGGCCGGTGATTTTCTCGGCATGCGCGCCGCCCGCGAGAGCGAGCGGAAGTAGGGCGCCTGCCAGGAGGGCCGGGAGCTTTGAAAGAAAGGCAGGATGCATCTGTGTGGCTGGGTCGAACGGTGTTGGTCGGATGCGGGGCTTTGCCCTGAAGGCACCCCCGCCGTGGTTTCAGTATAGCCCGCCTGTCCCGTTCGGACATCCCCTGCGGGAGAGCGAATCAAGAAAGCTGCATGTCGCGGGCATGAAAAAGGCCGCCACCCTGCGCAGAGGGAGGCGGCCCTGTGGGACCGTTCGGATCCGGGCTATCAGCGGTTCAGGGCGCGGTAGCCGATGTCGGAACGCATCTGCATGCCGTCGAACTTCACCTGACGCGCGGCGGCGTAGGCGGACTTCTGGGCGGCGGCGATGGATTCGCCGAGGCCGACGACGCAGAGGACGCGGCCGCCGGAGACGACCGTCAGGCCTTCTTCGTTGAGGGCCGTGCCGGCGTGGAAGACCATCTGTTCGGCGGTGTTTTCAGGCAGCTCTTCGATGACGGCGCCCTTTTCGGGGTGAGCCGGGTAGCCGCGGGCGGCGCAGACGACGCCGAGTGCGGTGCGGCGATCCCATTCGACTTCAACGCTGTCGAGCTTGCCGTCGATGCCGGCTTCGATGATTTCGGAGAAGTCGCTCTTGACGCGCATCATGATCGGCTGCGTTTCCGGGTCGCCGAAGCGGCAGTTGAACTCGAGCGTGCGGACGATGGGCTTGCCGTCGGCGCCGTGCGAGATCATGAGGCCGGCGTAGAGGAAGCCGGTGTAGCGGATGCCGTCGGCGGCCATGCCCTGAACGGTCGGGCGGATGATTTCGCGCATGACCTGGGCGTGAATGTCCGGCGTGACGACGGGAGCCGGGGAGTAGGCGCCCATGCCGCCCGTGTTGGGACCCTGGTCGGCGTCAAGAAGACGCTTGTGGTCCTGGGAGGTGGCCATAGGAAGAATGTTTTCGCCGTCGACCATCACGATGAAGGAGGCTTCCTCGCCGTCGAGGAAGTCCTCGATCACGACGCGGGCGCCGGCGTTGCCGAAGGTGTGGCCTTCGAGCATCATGTCGATCGCGTCATGGGCTTCCTGTTCGGACATGGCGACGACGACGCCCTTGCCGGCGGCAAGGCCGTCGGCCTTGACGACGATCGGAGCGCCCTTGCGGCGGACGTAGGCGTGGGCGGCTTCGGGATCCGTGAAGGATTCGTAGTCGGCCGTCGGAATATTGTGACGCTTCATGAAGGCCTTGGCGAAGTCCTTGGAGCTTTCGAGCTGCGCGGCGGCCTTCGTCGGGCCGAAGATGCGCAGGCCGGCGGCGCGGAACTTGTCGACGATGCCGGCGGCGAGCGGGGCTTCGGGACCCACGACCGTGAAGGCGATGTTGTTGCTCTTGACGAATTCGATCAGCTGGTCGATGTCGGTGATCGGAAGGTTTTCAAGACGGGGCGTCAGGGCCGTGCCGGCATTGCCGGGAGCCACGAAAACTTTGGTCACGCGATCGCTTTGAGCGAGGCGCCAGGCGAGAGCGTGTTCACGACCGCCGTTGCCAACAACGAGAAGGTTCATTTTGATGGTCTCTTAGAAACGGACCGGCGCGGGGCGCCGGAGTTGTGGGAGAGAGCTCCCAGGAAGGTGAAATTCTGTCGTGCTCCGTCGATGCCGGAGCTCCCGGTGGGAACGCCCTATTGTACCGCCCGAGGCGTCCGGCTGTCCCCTTGACGCGCCAGGTAAAAGCAAAGCCCGCTCAAGTGACTGAACGGGCTTCGGCATCGGACGCAGTCCGATTATTCTTCGTCGTCGAAGTCGGCGGACGTGTAGACCTGCTGGACGTCGTCGAGATCCTCAAGGGCGTCGATCAGCTTCTGCATCTTTTCGGCATCTTCGCCGGTGAGCTTGACTTCGTTGAGGGCCTTGTACGTGATTTCGGAGACGACGGGCTCGATGCCGGCGGCTTCGAAGGCCTTGGAAACGGCGTCGAAGGCGGCCGGTTCGCACGTGACTTCGATGGAGCCGTCTTCGTCGGAGACGACGTCGTCGGCGCCGGCTTCAAGGGCGATCTCCATCACGGCGTCTTCGGTCGTGACGCCGGGGGCGAAGACGAACTCGCCGATGTGCTTGAACATGAAGGAGACGGAGCCTTCCGTGCCGAGGTTGCCGCCGTGCTTCGTGAGCGCGTGGCGGACGTCGGCGACCGTGCGGACGCGGTTGTCGGTCGTGCAGTCGATGATGAGCGCAGCGCCGCCGATGCCGTAGCCTTCGTAGCGGATTTCTTCGTAGGAGACGCCTTCGAGCTGGCCGGTGCCCTTGAGAATGGCGTTGGAGATGGTGTCCTTGGGCACGTTGCCGCCGCGGGCCTTGATCAGGGCGAGGCGGAGACGGGAGTTGGACTCCGGATCGCCGCCGCCCATGCGGGCGGCCACGATGATTTCACGAACCAGCTTCGTCCAGAGGTTGGAGCGCTTGGCGTCCTGACGGCCCTTGCGATGCTGGATGTTGGCCCACTTGGAATGACCTGCCATGATGATCCTTTCGATATGCAGTAAACGGCCGGGCAACCCGTGCCTCTCGGGCATTCATGGTGCGTTGCCGCGCGCCTGTGTTCTTTGGGAATGAGGGTCCTGCTGCCGGCGAACTCTGTGCTGTGCGCATGGGCCGGAGCGGATAAGGTCGAGTATTTTAAAACAAAAAAGACCGGCCCGCGACAGGCGGACCGGCCTTTCGGTCAGATGACCTGCTGATGAATTACTTCAGGATCAGCTTGATGGCGTTCGCCCAGACGGCGAGACCCTTGTCGAGCGCCTTTTCGTCGATGTCGAACTTGGCCGTGTGGTGGCCGGACGGACGATCGGCGCCGAGCACGAAGAACGCAGCCTTGCCGCCGTGCGCCTGAACGCGACGGGCGAGGATGGTGGCGTCTTCAGAGCCGCCGAAGTTCATCGGATCCTGACGGGCGGTCATGCCTTCGACGTTGCCGACGGCTTCCGTGAGAACCTTGACGAGTTCGGGGTCGTTGGTGAGGTCGACGGCCTCGCCCATCTTCTCGATGGTGTACTCGCAGTTCTGGCTCAGAGCGCAACCCTTGATGATGTTGACGGCGGAATCGTACATGTACTGGTTGATTTCGCCGGTTTCACCGCGGACTTCCATCTTCATGACGGCGTGCGACGGGATCACGTTGCGGCCTTCGCCGGCAACGAGCTGGCCCACGTTGATGCGGGTCATGCCGCTGCCGTGGCGGGCGATGCCGAGCAACTGCACGAAGGCGTTGCAGGCGGCGGCCATGGCGTTGTGGCCGGCGTTGGGTTCGACGCCGGCGTGAGCCGGACGGCCCGTGTAGGTGACGTCGAGCTTCGTCGTGCAGAGGAAGCCGTAGGGGTTGACGGAGACTTCGCCGGACTTGCACATCATGGCGATGTGGGCGCCGAGGAAGTAGTCGGCGTCGTCAAGGATGCCGGAGGCGGCCATGCCGGCGGCGCCGCGGACGCCTTCCTCAGCCGGCTGGAAGAGGATCTTGATCTTGCCGTTCATCTGGTCGACGTTGTCGGCGAACCAGTGGGCGACGGCCAGGCCGGTGGAGGTGTGGGCGTCGTGGCCGCAGGCGTGCATCAGGCCCGGACGCTTGGAGATGAAGCCTTCGCGAGCGGGGATGTGGCAGTCTTCGGTGGATTCCGTGACGGGGACGCAGTCGATGTCGAAGCGGATGGCGAGCGTGGGGCCGGGACGCCCCGTGTCCATCACGCCGACGCAGCCCGTGAGGCCGTCCATTTCGGCGAGGAGCTCTTCGCTCACGCCGTTCTCGCGGGCGAGCTTGAGGCCGGCTTCAACAACCTTGAGGTTGCGGCCGAGGCAGTTGTCGGGATTGATGACTTTCTTGCCGAGCAGCACTTCGTAGCCGTATTCACGCAGCTTGCCGACGATGAAGGCGGTCGTGGTGAATTCGCTCCAGCCTTCCTCCGGCATCGTGTGAAGATGGCGGCGGATTTCGATCAGCTGGTCATGGTAGGCGCAGGTGCAGGTCATTGGACTTCTCCTCAATTTCCATAAAGTGCGTCCTCTATCACTTTCGGGGTATTGAAGGCGAAAGCGAGTCGAGGGCAAAGGTCGATAAGAGAATTATGTGCCTCTTGGTGGAAATCCGCATCAGGATAAACCGTAAGGCGGACTGCCTAGGGATCGTTCGTTTTTTGCCTACTCGCGCACGCCTCAAGCCTAAAAGCAACATGAGAAACGTGAAGCCTCCCCGCTCCTTTATCTCGTGTCAAAGAAATGGTGCTTTCCTTCTCTCTCTTAGGGGGTAGGCTGTAATCCCTTGGTAGTATTTCCAACATGGGCCGACTGCATGCGCCGGAAAGAGTGCACGTAAAAGACAACCTGAAGCCCTGAAAACGACGATCCGACAATGAAGGAGACAGCAAATGTCAGTTACTGGACTGCAGACCGAAGGTCTGAAGTATGCAAAGGCGATTTTCGACACCGTCCGCCGCATGTCGGCGGACACGCTTGGCGTTTCCCGTCAGGGCTACAGCGAGCTTGAGACGGACGTCCTGCACTACCTGCAGGGCCTTGGCCGCGACATCGGCCTTGAAGTCCGCGCCGACGACGCAGGCAACGTCTGGATGACGATGCCCGGCCGCGACCGCACGCTTCACGCCTTCGTTGCAGGCAGCCATGTTGACAGCGTTCCGCAGGGCGGCAACTACGACGGCCTGGCCGGCGTGACCGCCGCGCTCACGGTCGCTTGGTGGATGCACCGCCATCAGGTCCAGCTCGAGCGCGACTACACGGTCCTCATGATGCGCTGCGAGGAAAGCTCCTACTTCGGCAAGGCCTACGTGGGCTCGCTCGGCATGATGGGCCGCCTGACGCAGTCCGACCTGATGCTGCGCCACCGCACGGAGGACATCACGCTCGGCCAGTGCATCTCGGCCTGCGGCCTTGATCCCAGCAAGCTCACCGCCGGCACGCCGATCGTCGATCTGAAGAAGATCGCCTGCTTCGTCGAACTGCATATCGAGCAGGGTCCGACGCTCACGAGCAACGACAAGGTCCGCGTCGGCGTCGTCACGGGCATCCGCGGCAACGTCCGCCACAAGAACGTGGTGTGCCACGGCGAAACGGCCCACTCGGGCGCCGTGAACAAGGAGTTCCGTCATGACGCCGTGATGGCCACGGCGGCGCTTCTGAGCCGCATGGATAATCACTGGCAGGAATGGCTCGACCGCGGCGAAGACCTCGTCTTCACGGTCGGCGTCATCCGCACGGGTGCGACCGCCGCCATCTCCGTCATTCCCGGAGAAGTGAGCTTCACGCTTGACATGCGCAGCCTGAGCGCCGACACGTGCGAGCGCTTCCACCAGCTGCTGCTCGAAGAGGCTGCCGCCCTTGAAAAGGAACGCGGCGTGCGCTTCGACTTCGACAAGCCGCTCTACACGGCCCCCGGTCTCGTCGATCAGGCCCTCTCCGACCGCATCTACAAGGCCGCCGAAGACAACGGCATTCCGTGCATGCGCCTGCCCTCGGGCGCGGGCCATGACGCCGCCGTGATCGGCGCCGCCGGCATTCCCGTCGGCATGATCTTCATCGCCAACCAGAACGGCTCGCACAATCCTCATGAGGAAATGATCATGAAGGATTTCATGACAGGTACCGACCTCCTTTGGCAGACGGTTCGTCAGTTCGACTAAAGGTGGTTGCTATGGACAGGAGCAAGCTGATCTCGGTCGTGCTCGTGGACGAGTATCCGCTCTTTCGCAAGGCGATGGCGGATCTCCTGAACGCAACCGGGGAGTTTCAGGTGCTCGGCCAGACGGGCGAGGGCGACACGGCCCTCGGCCTTTCCTCGCTCGGCCCCGACATCGTCGTGATGAGCCTCGAGGCCGAGGAGTACTCTGCGCTTGATCTTCTCAAGGAGATCAAGTACCGCCAGCCCGCCACGCGCGTCGTGATGGTGATGAGCTCGGCTGACAGTTCCGGCCAGCTCATGCGGGCCATCCGCCTTGAGGCGAACGGCTACCTGCTTCGCACGATTACGCCGAGCGACTTCGTCGAACAGCTCAGGAAGACCGCGCAGGGCGGCATGGCCGTGAGCGAGAAGGTCACTTCGGCGCTTGCCGAAAAGCTTTGCGGCGACTCCTACGCCGTCGAGGAGGTCCGCCGCGTGAGCGAGCTGACCAGCCGCGAGCAGGACGTGCTCGGCTACGTGGCCGCGGGGATCTCGAACCTCGAGATCTCCAAGTGCCTGGGCATTTCCGAGGGAACGGTGAAGGTTCACGTCAAGCACACGCTCAAGAAGCTCAAGTTCCGCTCCCGCGTGGAGCTCGCCGTCTGGGCGTCGGAACACGGCTTCAAGGTGAAGACCGCAGGCAGGTTCTGAGCGAATCTGCAGTAATCCCAAAACTGAACTGAAGAAAAGGTGCGCTTTCCCGCTGGGAGGCGTGCCTTTTTGTCGTCCATGCGCAGGGATGGATGTAGGGGCCTGAAGAAGCGGCGCGAGTTTGCGTGCGTGCGTTTGGCGGGCGGGGCCTGGGGCGTGACGGTCGTCTGATGATAGGGCGGAAATGAAAGAGGGAAAAGAAGGAAAGGGCGGTCCTGCGGGGCGAGGAGGCGGCGGGGAAGACCTGAAAATGCAAAGGGACAATGCTTTCGCATTGTCCCTTCACTGTGCTTGTTGGCCGGAGCCGGTGGTCTGCCGGCTCAGGTTGCATCTGTTGTCCTCAGTGTAGTTCTTAGATTAGATGAAACCGTAGATGAGGCCAAGGACATAGCCCGTTGCCGTGGCGGTCAACACGCCGATCAGACCCGGAAGAATGAAGGAGTGGTTGATCACGAAGCGGCCGATGTGCGTCGTGCCGGAGCGGTCGAACTGGAGAGCGGCCAGGTCGGACGGGTAGGTCGGCAGGATGTAGTAGCCGTAGCAGGCGGCGGCGCAGGAAACCACGAGGCCCGGGGGAACGCCGATGGAGAGGGCGACCGGAACGATGGTTGCGACGGCGGCAGCCTGAGAGTTCACGAGCTTGGACGTAAGGATCAGGACGAGAGCGTAGGCCCAGGGATACTGGCGAACGATTTCGGTCATGACGGCCTTGAGGTCGGCAAGGTGAGCGGCAAACATCGTGTCAGCCATCCAGGCCACGCCGAACACGGCGGTGATGGCGACGCAGCCGGCGGAGAAGACCGGGGTCTTGCCGATGCTGGAAGCGCGGGTCTTGCAGAAGATCACGATGAAGGCACCGCAGGCAAGCATGAACATCTGGATGATCAGCGTCATGGAGAGGGCCTTCTTGCCGATGATCGGGCGAAGTTCAGGGAACATGCCGAAGACGGCGACGGCAGCAACCGTGGCGAGGAAGATCCAGAGGGAGGCCCACTGTTCCGGACGGAAGGTCTTGCCGATGAGGGTCGTCGTTTCGCCGTAGACGTACTTGCGCTGTTCGGGATCGGCGATGAGCTTCTGGAATTCTTCGTCCTTGTCGAGGTCCTTGCCGCGGAACATGGAGAAGACGGAGATCGCGAAGAGGCCGACGAGGGCGCCCGGGATCGTGATGCTGAAGAGCTGGATGAAGCCGAAGGCCTTGCCACCAACCTGGTAGCCGTCACAGAGGGCGATCATCGACACGGCGGCAACAGCGGCCGGCGAGCAGATGACGGACATCTGGGAGGCGATGGTGGAAGCGGCCATCGGGCGTTCCGGACGGATGCCGTTCTTGATGGCGACGTCGTAGATAATCGGGAGCATCGTGTACACAACGTGGCCCGTGCCGCAGAGAAGGGCGAGGAACCAGCAGAGGTACGGAGCGAGGAAGCAGACCGCGCGCGGGTGCTTGCGGAGCATCTTTTCTGCGATCTGAAGGAGGCAGTCGAGGCCGCCGGCAGCCTGGAGGGCGGCGGAGGCGCAGATCACGGACAGAATCGTCAGGATGACGTCGACCGGGGGTTTGCCCGGCTTCAGATGGAAGCCGAAGACGAGGATGATGAGGCCGATGCCGCCAATGAGGCCGAGGGCCATGCCGCCCTTGCGGGCGCCGTAGAAGAGGGCAACCAGAACGATGACCAGTTGCGCCCAGAAGTCAAAACCGAGCATGTTAATTCTCGCAGTCAAGTTGTGAGGACATTGCTAATTGTGTCGATTCTTCTACCTCTGGGGGGATAATTCTGATCTTCTTTTGACCTATGGACATAAATCGGGGGGATCTCCCTTTTTCTTTACAGAAAAATCTTGTTACTGATGGTGTAAACCCCTAGGGCGGTTCCCTTATCCTGTCGCACAAGGGTGATTTTCTCATGGGTTTCCCTAGCGGGAGAAGGAATGTGGAAAATGGGGGAGCAATTGTAAGAAGGGGTGTCGAACATCGAGGCAGGGCTGCGGCGCGTGACTTCTCCGCCCGTTTTCGCCTTCAGATGATTTGGATTTGGGTTAACCCTAACCTCTAAAAGGGTATTCCCCAAGTGAAAGGGCGTCCTTTCGTATGAAAGGACGCCCTTGTGACTTCAGTTAGTCAGTGAGCCGGAGATCAGGCCTTCTTGCAGGCGATCGTGACAGGCTTGAGCTGCTGGAAGAAGTCGTTGCCCTTGTCGTCGACCAGGATGAAGGCCGGGAAGTTTTCGACGCGGATCTGGTAGACGGCTTCCATGCCGAGTTCCGGATACTCGATGCATTCGATGCTCTTGATGCAGTCGCTCGAGAGCACGGCAGCGACGCCGCCGATGGTGCCGAGGTAGAAGCCGCCGTGCTTCTTGCAGGCGTCGGTGACGACCTGGGTGCGGTTGCCCTTGGCGATCATGACCATGGAGCCCCCGGCAGCCTGGAACGGATCAACGTACGGGTCCATGCGGTTGGCGGTTGTCGGGCCCATGGAGCCGCAGGCGTAGCCTTCCGGCGTCTTGGCGGGACCGGCGTAGAGGACTGGATGGTTCTTGATGTAGTCGGGCAGGCCTTCGCCGCGGTCAAGGCGTTCCTTGATGCGGGCGTGGGCGATGTCGCGGGCCACGATGATCGTGCCGTTGAGCAGCAGGCGCGTGGAGACGGGGTACTTCGTCAGGTCGGCGAGAACTTCCTTCATCGGGCGGTTCAGGTCGATGGTGACGCCGCCGGCTTCACCCGGCTTGCGGAGTTCTTCGGGGATCAGGCGGGCGGGATTGTCGTCGAGCTTTTCAACCCAGATGCCTTCTTCGTTGATCTTGCACTTGATGTTGCGGTCGGCGGAGCAGGAGACGCCCATGCCGATCGGGCAGGAGGCGCCGTGGCGCGGCAGGCGGATGACGCGGATGTCGTGGGCCATGTACTTGCCGCCGAACTGGGCGCCGAGGCCGATCTTCCAGGCTTCTTCGAGGAGCTGCTGTTCGAGCTCGACGTCGCGGAAGGCGCGGCCGGTTTCGTCGCCGGTGGTGGGCAGACCGTCATAGTAGTGGCAGGAGGCGAGCTTCACCGTGAGCATCGTGCGTTCGGCGGAGGTGCCGCCGATCACGAAGGCGATGTGGTACGGCGGGCAGGCGGCCGTGCCGAGGCTCTTCATCTTTTCGATGAGGTAGGGAACGAGCTTGGCCGGGTTGAGGACGGCCTTCGTTTCCTGATAGAGGTAGGACTTGTTGGCGGAACCGCCGCCCTTGACCACGCAGAGGAACTTGTACTCGGCGCCTTCGGTGGCTTCGATGTCGATCTGGGCGGGAAGGTTGCACTTCGTGTTCACTTCCTCGTACATCGTGAGCGGAGCGTTCTGGGACTGGCGGAGGGCTTCCTCGGTGTAGGTCTTGTAGACGCCCTTGGAAATGGCTTCTTCATCGCAGTAGCCGGTCCAGACCTGCTGGCCCTTTTCGCCGTGAACGATGGCCGTGCCCGTGTCCTGGCAGAACGGGAGGATGCCCTTGGCGGCGGTTTCGGCGTTGCGGAGGAACATCAGGGCGACGTACTTGTCGTTGGCCGTGGCTTCAGGGTCGGAGAGGATCTTGGCAACCTGTTCGTTGTGTTCGCGACGGAGCATGAAGTTCACGTCGTGGAAGGCGCGGTTGATCAGCTTGGTGAGGCCTTCGGCTTCGACCTTGAGGATCTTCTTGCCTTCGAATTCACCGACGCTGACGTGGTCCTTCGTCAGAAGATAGTATTCGGTCTTGTCTTCGCCGGTCTGGAACATGGGCGCATATTTAAATGCGGGAGTCTGAGCCATGATGTCTTTGCCTTATTCAGTAAGTGACGGCCGCAGGGGTTTGGCGGCCATGATGAGCGTCCGCCTTGTGACAAAGTTTTGCCACTGGTCCGGGCGGACGATTTCTATCACCAATTATCTACCTCCTTCTAAGGAGACTGAATAAGGAGGATGCCTTAGTTCGGGCAAGAATCAAGGATCCTTTGATAAGGAGGTAGGTTCGGGGGCGTTCTTAACGTTTCTCCATGCGCCCCTAGGAAAATCAGGCGTTCATGAGCTTGCCGCGCTCAAGCGTGAGGATGCGGTCGACGTTTGCGGCGGGGATGACGCCCTCGGCGGCCACCACGGCGATGTTGCGGGTGTCTCGTACCCACTTGGAAATACAGGTTAATACTGATGTCGCCGATTCGGCTGAAAGACAGGGGGAAGGCTCGTCAAGAAGGATGACGCGCGGCTGCTGTACGAAGAGCTGCGCGACCTCGGCGAGGCGGTACTGTTCGGGCGTGAGGACGGAGATCGGGGAGTGTGCGAGGGGCTCGAGCCTGCAGCGGGCCAGTGCGTCGGTGACGCGTTCGCCTGCATCGGGCGGAAGCTGCCAGGTGTTCTGCATGAGGCCTATCTGCAGGAACTGCGTGACCGTCATGTAGGGGGAGATGAGGCTGCGCGAAAGGGGCTGGAGCAGGGCGCCCGCGCCATCGGCACCGAAGCGCCTGGCGCCCTCGGTGAGCTCGATGCTGCCCGTGTGCCCGATCATGCCCGAGAGGGCCTTGAGAAGCGTGGTCTTTCCTGCGCCGATCACGCCCGTTACAAGATTGACCGTCGCCGCGGTGAGCGTGAGGGAGAGGTTGACGACGGCGGGAATGCCCTGATAGGCGACACTGAAGTTGGAAAGACGAAGCTGAAGCATGGCTTGAGGGTGTTTGACCACGGTGTCAGCCATGATAGGCACTTCGCCCTACGAAGAAAATCGGTCGAAAGTCGGTTTCGATTAGTCCGTTGGTATAGGTTCCGATGCGGGTGAGCCCTCATGTTCGGCCGTCCGTGCGGCTGTCGATCGAAGGAAGACCGTCTCGCAGGCCCTGACGCCGGCGGGGCGCGTTTCGACGGCGTGAATGAGCGGCACCGGACGGCGGTCGAGATAGGTGCGGGTCACGACGAGTGCGGGAGAGCCCTCGGGCACGCCGAAGAGCTTCGAGCACGCCTCGTCGAGTGCGGCGGCTTCGGCGCTCTGGTGCATGGAGCGGCAGCGCACGCCCGCATGCTCCTCGAGAAGCGCAAGGACGGAGCGCGGGCTCTGCGGCGTGAGGTATGGGATGAGGTCCCTTGCGGCGTCGCGCACCCAGAGCTCGGTGCGGGCGACGGCACGACCGTCGGGTCCCTTCGTGAGCATGGTGAGCGTGATGAGCGGGGTGAGAAGCGCAAAGCCCGTGCGGGCGGCCGTGTCCTCGTCGCAGATCATGCGGCGGATGCTCAGAAGCGTGCGCCCACCTGCGTCGGCAGGGAGCGACGGGACGAGGCTGGCCGTGAATTCGGCTCCGCGTCCGTCACCCGTCACGATCGTGCCGCGGCGCGGAGAGCGCCTGATGAGCCCCAGATGGACGAGCTCCGCGAGTGCGGAGCGCACGGTGTGCCTGCTCATGCCGTAGTCGTTCATGAGCTGGGCCTCCGTGGGCAGGAGACTGCCGACGGGGAGGCGCCCCGAGAGTATGTCGCCTGCGAGCGTCTGTGCGAGGCGGCTCCAGAGAGGCGTGCGGGTGGATTTGATGGTGGTCATGCCGAGAGGGTATGAAAAAACTCCCGCCGGAGCAAGTCCCGCGGGAGTTCTTTTTTGGTCAGTATTCAGTTGGCTGAAGGAGAACTTCGCTGTCAGCCCGAGTACTGATTACTTCCACCAGTTGTTTTCGTCAGCGAGGACGTAACGCGTGGCTTCCTGGCCGTTCTCGATCAGTTCAGCGCCGATGGAGTAGTTCTTCCAGGCGGTGAGCGTGCCGCAGACGATCATGAGAAGGGCGATGAAGAGGAAGGTCTTACGAAGACCGGCGCGGTCGCCGTTGCGCTGGTCGATGATGTCCGTTTCCGGGTTCTTGGCGAAGATGTCCCACTTGACGGCGAGGCGGTACAGACCGATCATGCCGTGGAGTTCCGTGATGACGAGGAACACGAACGTGTAGATCATGCCCATGTGATGGGTGTGGACGCCGATCAGGTTCACGTCAAAGCCATGCGGGTTGCAGAGCATGGAGATGAGGTGCGGGAACACGAAGATGAAGAGGAGGAAGGCCGTGACGAGCTGAACCATCCAGAGCGTCGTGTCTTCATGACGGAGCATCTTGTAGTGAGCCTTGATGTCACGGAGCTGATGGTAGGACGTCGGGAAGCGGCGAAGGGCGCAGAAGGCGTGGATCACGACGCAGAGCGTGATGAAGCCGACGAAGACGACGTGCAGCCAAGCCTGTTCTTCAGCGAACATGAACATGCCGCCGGAGGTGTTGATCAGGTTGGCGAAGAGGTCCTTGCTGATCTGCACGGAGGACGTGAAGGCCATGTGGCAGAACAGGAAGATGCCGAGGATGACGCCCGTGACGGACTGGGCGACGTCGGCGAGAGCCGTGGACGGAGACTGACGCTTGGCGTCCTTGAGGCCGGCGCCCCAGACGTTTTCAGTCGCGGTCGGGGTGTTGGAGTACTTGACGGAATCAGGGGTAGACATTTGTCTTTCCTTTGTGAGCTTTGTTTGGTTCATGGAATCCGGGCGGATGCTTGACAGGGTCCGCGCCGGTTCTATGGGGGTCTAAGCGCCGACGAAAGCCGGCAGATCATGTCAGACCGTATGATGCGCCCTTAAGGATTATGTAAGTTTGACTTTTATCAAATGAAATGAGACTAGGCGAGTGGCTTCGAGTCCGATTTTTGGTAGTTTTGCGTAGTTATACGGAGTTGAAGCGGTCAAAAATACTCACAAATAGCAATACTCAAGGGTAAACCCGTAAAAATTATGGTCAAAAAAATCATGAAAATGGCGGGCAAAAAAAGACGGCCGGATGTCCAGCCGTCCTGAAGTGTTGAGGCGCCTTGTTAGAGGGTGCCGAAGATTCGGTCGCCTGCGTCGCCGAGGCCCGGCACGATGTAGGCGCGATCGTTGAGCTTTTCATCAAGGGCTGCAACGAAGATGTCGATGTCGGGATGGGCTTCGCTCAGAACCTTGATGCCTTCGGGGGCGGCGACGAGCGCCATGAAGTGGATCTGCTCGCCCCTGACGCCGCGTCGCTTGAGGATCTCGATGGCGTAGGCGGCGGAGTGGCCCGTTGCGATCATCGGGTCGACGACGATGTAGTTGCTGTTGGGAGCGTCGGGCAGGCGCACGAGGTATTCGACGGGTTCGTGCTGGGCGTTGCGGTAGACGCCGATGTGACCGACGCGGGCGGCGGGAAGCAGGGCGAGGAGGCCGTCGGTCATGCCGAGGCCGGCGCGCAGGACTGGAACGATGACGGGATCCTTTTCGACGAGCATGGGCGACTTGGTCGCGCAGATCGGGGTTTCGATGTCCTCGAGCTTCGTCGGGAAGTCGCGGGTGACTTCGTAGCCCATCAGGAGCGCGATTTCATGGAGCAGCGTGCGGAAGTCCTGCGTGCCGGTGTTTTTGTCGCGCATCAGGGAGAGCTTGTGCTCGATGAGGGGATGGTCGACGATGTGAAGACGGGGAAAGCGGGAATCGGTACGCATGAAATGTTGCCTCAGTCGTGTTGGCCGCCGTCCGGTCGGACGGGGCGTGGGCGGAGCGTGGGAAGGGCGGGTGCGCTTCGGGAGGCGCTCCGTCAGAATTAGCCTAACCTAACACTATAGTATTGGGATCCCGATCAGTCAAAGGCGTTTTGACGGAGTTTCGGGCAATTACCCTGCCTCGTCGCACTGTGCATTTGCTATGATGAACCCGAAATAGCGCCGTTCCGGCGACGCCTTGGGGGCGGAGCGCGGGACAGTTGTCCGTGAAGCGGGGCCGTGCATGCAGCGCGGCGTTCTCAGTTCGTCTTCGTCCTGTCGATCACTTCAGGCAGGACGCTTCGGAGCCCTTATGAAGATTCGTACCATTTTTCTGCTGTTCGTCCTCATTCTGATGGCGGTCTTTCTGGTCATCAACTGGACGGCGCTCTCGACCGTCACGGCCGTCAACCTGATCTACACCGAAATCCAGGCTCCGCTCGGCGTTCTCGTCGTGGGCGGTTTCGCCGCGGTGGTCTTCGTGCTGCTCGTCTACATGGTCTGGCAGCAGGCCAGCGTCACGCTTGAGCTTCGCGCCGCCTACAAGGAGGCTCGCAACGCCCGCACCGTGGCTGACGACGCCGAAAAGAGCCGCTTTGCCGAAAGCAACCGCATTCTGCTCGAGCGCATTGAAAAGCTGGAGGCCCTCATGACGGCCCGCTCCGACGAGACGCTCACCGCCGTCCGTCAGGAGGCCGTCCGTGCTGAAGAGCGCTACAAGGCTCTCTTCGACGACCAGAAGAGGGCTCAGGGCGAGCTGACCGCCCAGGTCCAGACGCAGATCGGCGCCATGGAAAAGCGCGTCGTCGAGACGCTGCCCTCCGCCGTTTCCGCCGCCGTGCCGACGCAGGCTCTGGCTGAAGAAGCTGAAAAGAAGGCGGACGCCGAAGAAAGCTGCGCCCGCAAGAGCGTCTTCAAGGACCTCTTCTAAGTCTCCTGACGACACCGTCACAATGCAATCGGGGCGCCTCCTTTCCGGGAGGCGCCCCGATTTTTCGGTGTGTATCCCGCCTGGGCGGAGACTGGGATTATTCGGCGTGGTAGGACGTCACGCGCTCGACTTCATCGGCCGCACCGAGGAAGACGGCCACGCGCTGGTGGATCTTCTCGGGAACGATGTCGAGGATGCGCTGGTGGCCGTTCGTGGCGGCGGCGCCGGCATTTTCCATGAGCATGGACATCGGGTTGGCCTCGTACATCAGGCGAAGCTTGCCCGGCTTCGTGAGGTCGCGGTGGTCGCGCGGGTACATGAAGATGCCGCCGCGCTGCAGGATACGGTGCACTTCGGCCACCATGGCGGCGACCCAGCGCATGTTGAAGTCCTTGCCGCGAACGCCAGTCTTGCCTTCGAGGAGCTCGGCGACGTAGCGCTTGACCGGATCCTCCCAGTGGCGCATGTTGGAGCAGTTGATGGCGAATTCCTTGGCGGAGCGGTCGACGCGGACGTCTTCGGCCGTGAGCATGAAGGTGCCGGTCGTCGGGTCAAGCGTGAACATCACGACGCCGCGGCCGAACGTGAGGACGAGCTGGGTCTGCGGACCGTACATGCAGTAGCCTGCGGCGACCTGCTTGGTGCCGGGCATCAGGAAGTCCTCGGCCACGGGCTCGCGCTTCGGGCGAACGGCGGGAAGGACCGAGAAGATCGAGCCGATGGAGACGTTGATGTCGATGTTGGAGGAACCGTCGAGCGGGTCGAAGCAGATCAGGTACGGGCCGATCGGCAGGTCTTCGGGAACGGGAATGACCTCGGGGATCTCTTCGCTCACCATGCCGCAGACGGAGCCCGAAAGGGCGACGGCCTCGACGAAGATGTCGTTGCTGATGATGTCGAGCTTCTTCTGGTCTTCGCCCTGGACGTTTTCGGAGCCGGCCATGCCGAGCACGCCGGCGAGGGCGCCGTTGCGCACCTTGAAGCTGATCGTCTTGCAGGCTTCGGAGACGCTGACGATCAGGCGGGAGAGAACGGGGTCGAGGTCGTGAAGCTGCTGTTCACGGCAGAGATACTGACTGAGAGAAAGGGGGGACACGATGCAATTTCCTCTTATGCGGGATTGTTCAAAGCTTTTTCAACGATTTCGCGAACGCTCACGGAGAGCTTCTCCTGACGTTCCAGATGCTTGAGCGCCTGGAACATGAGGTTCGAGAGCTGCGGCGTGTAGCGGCGCCAGTTTTCGAGACTGCGGGCGACGCGGGAGGCAACCTGCGGGTTGAGGGCGTCGAGCTTGAGCACGCACTCGACCCAGAACTTGTAGCCTTCGCCGTCCAGACGATGGAATTCGGCGGGGTTGTTCATGAAGAAGGCCACGAGCAGCGCGTAGACGTTGTTCGGGTTCGCCATGGAGAAGAAGGGGCTGTTGGCGAGTTCGGAGACGCGGGTGACGACGGGGGCCTCGCCCGCAAAGCACGGGGCGGTCGCCTGAATCGTCAGCCACTTGTTGACGAGAAGCGGCTCGGAGTACCACTCCTTGAGCGCCGAGACGATGGTGTCGTTCTTGGTCGGCGTGCTCGAGCCTGCGATCATGTTGAGCGCGGCGAGGCGGTCCGTCAGGTTGTTGGCCGTGTTGAACTGGTCGCGAACGCGCAGCACCATCGTCTTGTTGCCTGCGGCGACGCCGTAGTAGTAGCAGGTGTTCTTCAGGGCGCGGATGCCGGCGCTCGTCGAGTCGGGAGAGTATTCACCCTCAAGCCTGCAGCCGTCGATGACGCTCACGAGCTTGCTGTGCCAGCGGATGCCGAGGGCTTCGCGGACGATTTCGCGCGCACGGTGGATGGCGGCGGGATCGATGATCGGCATGGCGTCGGCGACGGCACGCTCGCTCGGGAGCTCCATCGCGACCGCACGGAAGGCGGGCGAAAGGTTGACGTCGTCGATGATGGCGCCGAACGCCTCGAGAAGCGTTGCATTGACGGGAGCCTGGTCGTTGGCGAGAACGGCGCGCACCTGCTCGAGGATCGCCTTCATCATCAGGCGGTTCATGGCCTCCCAGCGGTTGAAGGGATCGCTGTCGGCGCGGGCAAGCAGCGCAAGCGCGTCGGCGTCGAGGCTGACGTCGAGGATGACCGGCGCGGCAAAGCCGCGGTTGAGGCTCGGAACGGGTTTTTCGCGAAGGCCCGAGAAGACCCAGGTCTGGCGTGCGTCCTTGAGCTCGAACATGCGCGTGAGCTGGGCGGAGCCTTCGGACTCGCCTTTGAGCAGAACGGGCATCTCGCGGCCCTCGGCGTCGAGCAACGCGACGGGGAAGGGCATGAGCATCGGTTCCTTGGCGGGCTGGCCCGGCGTGGGCGGCGTGGTCTGCTCGACCGTCATGACGAGCTGGCCCGCCTCGGCGTTCCACTGCGTGGAGACGGCGACGCGCGGGGTGCCTGCCTGAGAGTACCAGCGGCGGAACTGCTGGAGGTCGCGACCTGAGGCCTCCTCCATGGCTTCGAGGAAGGCCTCGCACGTCACGGCGTGGCCGTCGTTGCGGGCGATGTAGAGGTCGAAACCCTTGCGGAAGGTGTCCTTGCCCAGAAGCGTCTGGAGCATGCGGATGACTTCGGCGCCCTTTTCATACACGGTGCTCGTGTAGAAGTTGTCGATCTCCTGATAGCTGTCGGGACGGATCGGGTGGGCCATGGGGCCTGCGTCCTCGGCGAACTGGGCCAGACGTAGCGCCTTGACGTTGCGGATGCGCTCGACCGCGCGGGCGGACTCGTCGCCGAGCATGTCGGCGGAGAACTCCTGATCGCGGAAGACCGTCAGGCCCTCCTTGAGCGTGAGTTGGAACCAGTCGCGGAGCGTGACACGGTCGCCCGTCCAATTGTGGAAGTACTCGTGGCCGACGACGGACTCGATGTTGGCGTAGTCCTGGTCGGTGGCGACCTTCGGATTGGCGAGCGCGTAGCGGGCGTTGAAGATGTTGAGGCCCTTGTTCTCCATGGCGCCGAAGTTGAAGTCGTTCGTCGCCACGATGCGGAAGCCGTCGAGGTCAAGCTCGAGCCCCCAGCGCTCCTCGTCCCAGCGGATGGACTTCTTGAGGCTGTCCATCGTGTGCTGCGTCTTGTCGATGTCCTGCGGCTCGACCCAGACTTCAAGGCTGGCGGTGCGGCCGTCCTTGAGGACGATCGTGTCGCGAAGGGCCTCGAGCCTGCCGGCGACGAGCGCGAAGAGATAGCAGGGCTTCGGGAACGGATCCTCCCAGCGGGCCTCGTGGCGGCCGTCGTCAAGGTCCTTCTCCTCAATGCGGTTGCCGTTGGAGAGTAGCACGGGGTACTGCTCCTTCGACGCGCGGATCACGACGCTGTAGCGGGAGAGGACGTCGGGCCTGTCGAGGAAGTAGGTGATGCGGCGGAAGCCCTGGGCCTCGCACTGGCTCATCAGGTTCTGGCCCGAGGTGTAGATGCCCGAGAGCGCCTTGTTGGCGGACGGGCTGAAGCGGTTGACGACGATGACGTCGCACTCGCGGTCGATGCCGCGGATGGTGAGCAGGTCGTCGCCGAGCGTGTAGCGGGACTCGTCGAGCGGAAGGCCGTCGACGGCGACGCTGACGAGCGTCAGGGTTTCGCCGTTGAGAATGAGATCGGAGGAATGCTGTGCATCGGGATTCGGACGCACGTGCATGGTGTTGATGACGCTCGTGCTGTCGGCGTCAAGGTCAAACTCCAGATGCACCGTGTCGATCAGATGGGACGGCGCGCGGTAGTCGGCGCGGAAGATGGTTTCTGCCATTTGTGCTCGCAATATGTGGACGCGGCGGAGCACGTCCGCCGCTGACAAAGCAATGGGTTTCTAGCGATTGTAGACAAATCGGCGGGGACCTGCCGCCCGCGTCCGCCCGATGCGGGAAATGCAAAAGACCCCGGCGCTCTTTCGGGCGTCGGGGTCCAGATGATTCGCTTTTCAGGAAATCAGGCTTTCGAAGGGATTACTTCGCAGCGGTTTCCTGAGCCTTGGCCATTTCGGCGTCAGCGGCGGCGTAGTCGTGACCGGCCTTCGGATGGCAGGCCAGGCAGTCGGCAGGCTTCTTCGGATCCTTGTCGAGATTCTGGTGCATCTTGGCGATGAACGGCTTCTTGGCGTTGTGCATGCGGGACAGGTCATGGCAGCCGCGGCAGGCGGAGAAGTTGCGTTCGATCATCTGCTTGTGAACGGCTTCAGCCATTTCCTTGCGCTTTTCGAGCTGCTTTTCATGCGTGCTAAGAGAGCCCTGAATCTGGCCGAGAAGCGAGATGGAGCCGGCACGGGCCTTGTCGAAGAGAAGAGCCGTGTAGTCGAGCGGGCCGACGTGTTCGTTGGAGTGGTTCAGAAGGTGGCAGTCGGAGCAGCCGGCGGTGGCGCCGGAGCCGGTCATGTAGTGCTGGCCCTTTTTGTAGGCGGCGTAGGTGAGATCCATGGAGTGGCAGAATTCGCCGCAGAACTTCGGGCTGCCCGCCCAGTGGACGACGCTCGTGAGGATACCGACGAAGACGATGCCGATGACGGCGCCGATCAGGAGGACGCCGGCGACATACCATTTGCTGTTGTTGGCCATTTTGCTGGAACCTGTTTGTAAGAGCGGCCGGGGGCGGTGTGCGTACCAGGGGGAGCCATCCGGCGCTGTTTAGGGGTGAAAAAGGGCAGACTATGCCTAGGGAAGCAGAGTCTGCACGTGTGTAATCTTATTAAGGTTTATGTAAGGAAGGGTGAGGTGAGCTTGATTGCCGTCAACAAAGGCGCGCTTTCATGGCCTTGAGACGCGCTTGGCCCTTTCCTTCCATCAGTTTCAGGAGTTCAGCGCAATGACCACGGCTTCGGGCGCAACGGTGGCGACGGCGCGCATGCCGATGTGAAGCCCGTGACTGGGTCTGGCGAAGCCCACGATGGTGAGGCCCGAGGGCAGCTGGATGGTGCATTCGCCGCCCTTGTCTTCGCGCTCGCTGCGAAGCACGGCGCCCACGATCTGGTTGTCGCGGCTTTCGACGAGGGCGGGGTTGTCGGCGGAGATGTCCACTGCGGTGGCCTTGCAGAGGGCGAGGACGTGCTTGCCTTCGCGAAGGCCGAGGAGCTGAGCGGACTCCTTCGTGCAGGAGGCGCGGATGTAGTGCGTATCGTCGATGGAGAGGATGAGGCGAACCTGCGCCGAGCCGATCTTCAGCTTCTCGATGACGGCGGGGAACTGGTTGCGCATCGAGGTCCTCAGCGAGCTGACGCCGACGTTCTTGAGCGCGGGAGAGTCCTTGAGACGGAAGCGTACGAGCACCTCGGCGCGGGCGCGGGTCAGTTCGTCGGCTAGCTTCAGCACCTCTTCGCCCGTGGCCGTGAGCCTGGTGCCGCCGCCCTTGTTGCCGCCCACGACCTTCTCGACCAGAGGGGCGCCCGCCAGATTGTTCAGCGTCTCGATGGCCTGCCAGGCGGCCTTGTAGCTCACGCCTGCGCGACGGGCCGCTTCGGAGATGGAGCCGACGTCGCCGATGCGCCTCAGGATGTCAATGCGCTTGTCGGCGAGCTCCGCCATGTGAGTCGCCAAAAGCGTCGGGTCGGCAATCGTTTTGCTCATGCTTGTCTCCGAATGGACTACTTGAAAAATGAGGAAAGTCCCGCTATTCTTCTACGGAATAGCGGAGCCGTCAAGGCCTACACTCAATCTTAGCTTAATGCGGTTCAACACCGCCCATGGAGAAAAAATCATGCAGATGAAGAAGCTTGCCGCCGCCCTCATGCTCGCAGGCCTTGCCTGCGCTGTTGCCGCCGAAGAAGTCCGCGTCGCCGTTGCCGCCAACTTCATGGCTCCGATGAAGGAGCTTGCTCCGCTTTATGAAAAGGCCACGGGCGACAAGCTCGTCGTGTCCTACGGCGCCACGGGCGCCTTCTACGCACAGATCAAGAACGGCGCTCCGTTCGACGTGCTACTCGCCGCCGACGCCAAGACACCCGCCAAGGCCGTCAAGGAAGGCCACGGCGTTGCCGGCACTACCTTCACGTATGCCGTGGGCAAGCTCGTCCTCTGGTCCTCCGACGCCGCACTCGTCAAGGACCAGAAGGCCCTTCTCCATCCCACCGTGAAGAAGGTCGCCGTCGCAGACGCTCGTCTCGCTCCGTACGGCGAGGCCGCCCTTCAGGCGCTCGACGCTCTCAAGATGAAGGAGGCCGTCGAGCCGAAGTTCGTCGTCAGCAACAACATCGGCAAGACCTTCCAGTTCGTGGAGTCGGGCAACACCCAGATCGGCTTCGTTGCGCTTTCCCAGTGCTTCAAGAACGGCGCCTTCACGGGCGGCTCCGGCTGGGTCGTTCCGCAGGACCTCTACAAGCCCATCCTTCAGGATGCCGTCCAGCTCAAGGCAGGCGAGAAGAACGCCGGCGCCAAGCGCTTCCTCGACTACCTGAAGACGAGCAATGAAGCCGCCGCCATCCGCGAAGCCTATGGCTACGGCACGGTCAGGTAAGTCATGCTGACATGGATTGAACTCGGCCCCGTGTGGCTGAGCCTGAGGCTCGCGGCCGTCACGACCGTCATTCTCCTCATCATCGGACTGCCGCTTGCGTGGTGGCTCGTGAAAGGCAGGAGCGCGCTCTGCGCGCCGATGAATGCGGTCGTGACCCTGCCTCTGGTGTTGCCGCCGTCCGTCCTGGGCTTCTACATCCTCATCGCCCTCGGGCCCAACGGGCCGATCGGGCAGGTGACGGATGCCCTGGGGCTGGGAACGCTCAACTTCACCTTCACCGGTCTCGTGATCGGTTCGGTGGTGTATTCGCTTCCCTTCATGATCCAGCCCGTCGTCACGGCCTTCGAGGCCATAGGCCCAAGGCCGATGGAGGTGGCGGCAACGCTCGGCTGCCGCCCCTTCGAAGCCTTCTTCCGCGTGATCCTGCCGCTGGCGCGCCACGGCATCATCACGGGCACCCTGATGACCTTTGCACACACGATCGGCGAATTCGGCGTCGTGCTCATGATCGGCGGCAACATCCCTGGATCGACGCAGGTCATCTCAACCGAAATCTACACGTACGTTGAAGCGATGGAGTACGGCAAGGCGCACGTTCTTGCGGGCGGCATGCTGGTCTTCAGCTTCTTCGTTCTTCTGTCCCTCAACTTGCTCAACCGCAAGGAAGGGAGGACCCGATGAGCGGCAGGATCACATTGAATCTGGACCGCGGAACGGACTTCCGCCTTGACGTTTCGTTCGAGATTCCCGACAAGAGCATCACGGTGCTCTTCGGACCCTCGGGCTGCGGCAAGACCACCGTGCTGCGATGCACGGCGGGCCTTGAGCGTGCGGGCGGCAGGGTCGTCGTCGCCGACCGAGTCTGGCAGGACGATGCCAGGAATATCTTTGTCCCGGCCTGGGAGCGCCGCTTGGGATACGTCTTTCAGGAAGCGAGTTTATTCGAGCATCTGAATGTCGAGGGCAATCTCCATTTTGGCCTCAGACACAAGGATGCCCGTGGGGGGCTCGCCCGCTTCTCGGAAGCAGTGGAGCTCCTGGGCATCGGGCATCTTCTCCGGCGCCGCGTGCAGCTTCTCTCCGGCGGCGAACGCCAGAGAGTGGCCATCGCGCGTGCGCTGCTGATGACGCCCGATCTCATTCTCATGGACGAGCCGCTCGCGGCGCTCGACTGGAACCGCAAGCAGGAGATCCTGCCGTGGCTCGAGCGTCTTCGCGACGAGCTCTCCGTTCCCATGCTCTACGTTACTCACTCGGCCGACGAAATGGCCCGCCTTGCGGATCAGGTGATCTGCTTTGAAAACGGGCGGATCGTCGCCGAGGGGCCGCTTGAGGAGGTGCTTCTCGAGCGCTGGCCCGGACAGGGCGAGCAGGGCTCCTCCGTCGTCCTTTCGGGCGTCGTGACCGAGCGGAGCGAAATGTGGTGCACGGCGGTCGTGACGGCGGGTGAGACGGCCTTCGAAGTGCCCGATGCGGGCAGGAACGTGGGCGAGGCCGCGCGCCTGAGGATTCTTGCGCGCGACGTGAGCGTGGCGCTCAGCGAACCGAGGGACACCTCGATCCGAAACGTGCTGCCCGCCGTCGTCATCGGGATGCGAGGCGTTGAGGGCGAGAGCCACGTCATGCTCACGCTCGAGGCGGGCGGTTGCCGCATTCTCTCGCGAATCACCCGTCGCTCGGCGGACGAACTCGGCATCGCCGTCGGCACGCGCCTCTACGCGCAGGTGAAGGCTGCGGCCATCATCGTCTAGCGCCCGCAGGGCGCCCCGAGGGGTGCTTTTGTCGCCAAAAGAACGCCCGCTATATGCAACCCCCTAATCGGTTGGCGAATCCTCAAGAGGCGTTCACTTAAATTTGAAGGCCCCGCTTCTTCTTGCAAGAATGTGCGCTGCGACGATGTCGCAACGTACATTTTTCTTAGGAGTAGCAACGTGCCCTGCCATTTTCTGAAGCTCAGCGACTTTTCCGGTGAAACCCTTCGCTACATGATCGACCGCGCCAAGGTCATCAAGGCGGACCTGAAGGCGGGCAAGCGATATGAACCGTTCGCAGGCAAGGTGCTCATCATGGTGTTCGAAAAGGCGAGCACGCGTACCCGCGTTAGCTTCGAGACGGGCTTCTACCAGCTTGGTGGCAACGTCGTCAATCTGCAGAGCCAGGGCTCCCAGATCGGCCGCTCCGAGTCCATCGCCGACACGGCCCGCGTGATCAGCCGCATGGGCGACCTGATCATGATGCGCACCTTCGGCCAGGACCGTCTTGACGACATGGCCGTTCACAGTCGGGTGCCCGTCATCAACGGTCTCACGAACGAATACCATCCCTGCCAGATCCTCACCGACATCCTCACCTTCGAGGAGCACTGCGGTCCGATCACCGGCAAGACCGTCGCCTGGGTGGGCGACGCCAACAACATGGCCTACACCTGGATCGAGGCCGCCAAGCTGCTCGGCTTCAAGCTCCACTTCTCGAGCCCCAAGGGCTATGAGCTTGATCCCGCCCTGACGCTTGCGGGCGACCATCTCAAGGTCTTCGACGATCCCGTCGAATGCTGCCGCGGCGCCGATCTCGTGACGACCGACGTCTGGACGTCCATGGGCTACGAGGAGGAGAACGCGGTGCGCCGCGAGGCCTTCGCCAAGTGGCAGGTCAACGCCGACTCCATGGCCGCCGCCAATCAGGGCGCCGTCTTCATGCACTGCCTGCCCGCCCACCGCGGCGAGGAAGTCACGGCCGACGTCATCGATGGTCCGCAGTCCGTCGTCTGGGACGAGGCAGAAAACCGCCTGCATGCCCAGAAGGCCATCATGGAATACTGCCTGCTCGGCCGTGTCGAATAAGAACCCTCGAACGACCTGAGAGACAGCGCGCAAGGCCCCGTTCAATCGAGCGGGGCTTTCGCGTTCTTGTCGGATGGGCGCGCATGAAAAGAAAAGCCCCGCTCAATGACGAGCGGGGCTTTTGCCTAAGGATTCAGAGCCGTCCGAAGGGACGGTCCCTTGGCAGGCGGATCTCAAGCGGATCAGCAGCGGCGGGCGAGTTCGACGGCCTTGCCGATGTAGGTGGCGGGCGTGAGTTCCATCAGGGAGGCCTTGGCATCGGCGGGGATGTCGAGGTTGGAGATGAATTCGCGCATCGTTTCCTTGGTGATGCCGTCCTTGCCGCGGGTGAGGGCCTTGAGCTGCTCGTACGGATGCGGCACACCGTAGCGGCGCATCACGGTCTGAACGGCTTCGGCGAGGACTTCCCAGGCGTTGTCGAGGTCGGCGGCGATGACCTGCTCGTTGACCTGGAGCTTGCCGAGGCCGCGCGTCAGGGCGTTGTAGCCGATGAAGCAGTAGCCGAAGGCGACGCCGAGGTTGCGCAGGACGGTGGAGTCCGTCAGGTCGCGCTGCCAGCGGGAGATCGGGAGCTTGCCGGCGAGATGATCGAGAACGGCGTTGGCGAGGCCGAGATTGCCTTCGGAGTTTTCGAAGTCGATCGGGTTGACCTTGTGCGGCATCGTGGAGGAGCCGACTTCGCCTTCACGCAGCTTCTGCTTGAAGAAGTGCATGGAGATGTAGCCCCAGACGTCGCGGTCGAAGTCGATGAGGATCGTGTTGGCGCGTTCGATCTGGTGGAAGAGCTCGGCCATGTAGTCATGCGGCTCGATCTGGATCGTGTGCGTGTTGAACGTCACGCCGAGGCGTTCCTCGACGACTTTGCGGGAGTGGGCTTCCCAGTCGTATTCCGGATAGGAGACGAGGTGGGCGTTGTAGTTGCCGACGGCGCCGTTCATCTTGGCGTAGATCTTGACGGCACGGATGGCTTCGATCACGCGTTCAAGACGCACGGCGACGTTGGCGAATTCCTTGCCGACCGTCGTCGGAGAGGCGGTCTGGCCGTGCGTGCGGGAGAGCATCGGGATTTCGGCCCACTGGTGGGCGAAGCCTGCGATCGTGTCATGGATCTGCTGGAGGTAGTCGGCGAGGGCTTCGCGGCCGCGCTTGAGCATGATGGCGTGGCTCGTGTTGTTGATGTCCTCGGACGTGCAAGAGAAGTGCACAAACTCGGAGGCGGACTTGAGCTCTTCGTCGTGGGCGACCTGGTTCTTGATCCAGTACTCGACGGCCTTCACGTCATGGTTCGTCGTCTTTTCGATTTCCTTGATGGCTTCGCAGTCGGCGAGCGAGAAGTTGTCGGCGAGGCCGCGCAGGAAGGCCTTGCCGTGGTCGCTGAGGTGCGGAAGTTCAGCAAAGCCGGCTTCGGAAAGACTGATGAGCCACTCCACTTCGACACGAACGCGGGCGTTCATGAAGGCGCATTCGGAGAAGATGTCGCGAAGCGCGTCGGTCTGGCGGGCATAGCGGCCGTCGATCGGGGAGAGGGCGGTAAGGGGATTCAGTTCCATGTCGGAAAACCTCGGGTGAAAAAAGAAAAAACGGCGTCCGCTGCGCAGGAGGGGCCGCAGGGAGCGGCGGGCGGAACGGACAAAAGGCAATCCTTGTATTTTAGCAGTCCGTTTCGCGTGCGTCTTCCCGACGGGCCGTCTTCGGCACGGGGGCACCGTGCAGGGAAAAGTGTCCTCAGCAGGCGTGTTCCTGCGGGATGACGCCTCTTTTTGCCCTACAATCGGACTTGCGCGTTCGGGGTATCGGCCTTTCAGGGGCCGGTTGAGAAACACCCGTCGCACCGGATCAGGTTCAGACCTGCGTCGGGAAACGCTGCGGACAAATCGACATCCGGCCTTCGAAGGAAGGCCCACGGCACCGTTCTCTTCGCCGGTCGCGCCCTCACTTCAATTCTTCTGGAGCGCGATTATGCACAACCACTTCCATTCCAATCCTGACCTGCGTCCCGCTGGCGAACGCTTCTTCGTGAGGAGCGAGGCGGGCGAGGACGTCCCTCTGCGCCGCATCAGGCTTTCCGACACGCCCGAATGCTTCGGCGGCGGCAGGAATCCCGACTTCTTCATGACCGACGTCACGGGCGGCTACGGCGCCGCCGATGCGGGCGAGACGGTCGAGCTCGTGCGCCGCGAGCGCCCCGAACCTGGCAGCCCCACGCAGCTCGCCGCCGCGCGAGCGGGCGTCGTGACGCCTGAAATGGCCTATGCGGCCGCACGCGAAAACGCCAATTTCGAAGGTTTCGCCGCCTCGCTCTCCGAGCCGGGACTTGAGCGCGTGCGCGACAGGCTCATGCCGCTTCTCGAACGCGTCGAGCCTTGGACGGGCGAGCGCGTCAGGGCCCGCGTGGCTGCCCGACAGGCCGTCATCCCCGCCGCCTTCACGCATCCCGAGGTCGAGCCCACCGTCATCGGCCGCCACTTCGCCACCAAGGTCAACGCCAATGTCGGCACTTCCGCCTCGTCCTCCGACTGGCGCGAGGAAGGCCGCAAGATGCAGGAGGCGCTCGCCAGAGGCGCGGACACCGTGATGGACCTCTCGACCGGCAGGTGCATCCGCGAGACCCGCGAGATGATCCTGCGCGGCTCGCCCGTGCCCGTCGGCACCGTGCCGCTTTACGAAACGCTCGAGCGCGCAGGCGGCGATCCGCTCGCGCTCTCCTGGGAGATCTTCAGGGACGTCCTGGAGGACCAGGCCAGGGCGGGCGTCGACTACATGACGATCCACGCAGGGCTCCTCCTGCCCCACGTCGAGCTTACGCGCAGCCGCCTGACGGGCATCGTCTCCCGAGGAGGCGGCATGATGGCCAGGTGGATGAAGGCCTTCGGCAGGGAGAACTTCCTCTACGAGCACTTTGACGAGATCCTCGACATTGCGGCGCACTACGACCTGACGCTCTCGCTCGGCGACGGCCTGCGCTCGGGCAGCCTCTACGACGGCAACGATGCGGCGCAGTTCGCCGAACTCAGGACGCTCGGGGAGCTCAACCGCAGGGCGGGTGCTCGCGACGTGCAAGTGATGATCGAGGGGCCCGGCCACATTCCGATGCCCGGCGTCGAGCTCAACCAGCTCAATGAGCGCGAGTGGTGCGATGACGCGCCCTTCTACACGCTCGGGCCGCTCGTGAGCGACGTCGGTGCGGGCTACGACCACATCACGGCCGCCATCGGCGGCGCCATGATCGCGGGGGCGGGCACGGCGATGCTCTGCTACGTGACGCCCAAGGAGCATCTCGGCCTTCCCGATGCGAATGACGTGCGCGAGGGCATGGCCGCATTCCGCATCGCGGCCCATGCGGCCGACATCGCTCGAGGCGTGCCCGGTGCGATCCTGCGCGACCACCTCATGAGCATGGCCCGCTTTGAATTCCGCTGGCCCGACCAGTTCGCCCTTGCCGTGGATCCCGCCAGGGCCCGTGCCTTCCATGACGAGACGCTTCCCGGGGCCGCCGCCCAGAAGGCTCACTTCTGCAGCATGTGCGGCCCGAAGTTCTGTCCGATGAAGCTCGCGCACGAGCTCTTCAAGGATTGATCGGAGCGGGGCAGCCGCGAATGAAAAAAAACGGGAGTCCGTTTGCGGACTCCCGTTTTTTCATGGAAATTTGGCGCAAAAACCTCTGTGAGGCAGGGGGAGGTTAGTCCTCGGTCTTCTCTTTGGCCTTCTTCTCGCTTTTCTCTTCGCTCTTCTTGCTCTGCTTACCGCGGGCGGGCTGGAGCTTGCAGAACTGCACGGGGCTCGTGTCGAGTTTGGTGCGCGCGAGTTCGTAGAGGATGCCGATCGGCGCGCGGTCTTCAAGGCGCTTCGTGATGTTGGCGCGGTGAGATTCGACCGTTCGCGTCGAAAGAAAGAGCTTTTCGGCGATCTCGCCGTTCTTCAGGCCCTGACAGACCAGATCGAAGATCTGTGTCTCGCGCTTGGAGAACTGGCGGAGCATGTGGCGCACGCGCGTCTTGCAGACCTCGAGAAGGGAGGCGTCTCGTGCGGCGTTGATCTTCACGAGAAGGTCGTCGGGATCGACGGGCTTCTCCATGAAGGAGATCGCGCCGTTCTCCATGGCTTCGACGGCCATGCGGATAGTGCCGTGGCCGGAAAGCACGATGACCTTGATGGGGCTGTCGAGATCGCGAAGGCGCTTCAGAACCTCGAGGCCGCTCATGCCGGGCATGGTCAGGTCGACGACGAGGCAGCCGGGCTGGTCCGTTTCGACGAGGTTGAAGAAGTCTTCGCCGCTGGCGTAGGTGCGTGCATCGATGCCGTGCGTCGCAAGAGCAAAGCGGATCGAATAGCGGACCTCGTCGTCGACGACCCAGACGGGGATTTCCTCCTGCGTCAGGTCCTTCTTCATGGCCTTCTCTTCGGAACTATCAGTGATGGGCATATTTCAATTAATATCGCTTGAGCAGGCCTGCGGCGTACGGATGTACGGGAGACGAACGCGGCCGCGAATATCATTCAATGCTACCAAAAAAGAGGTCGTCTGAGTGCCCTCGCTGGGATGCCTGCGATGTCAGGACGCACGTACGCGAGAGCATGTCAGGACGAAAACGCCATGATGAAGGGCAAGCCGATGATTGAGAGAAGCAGGGAGCCGCTCTTTGACGATGCGCCGCGTCCGGACGCGCCCGTCTCGGGCGAGCCGCCCCGCAGGAGCGTGCTCGAGGCTTCGGCACGTCTTTCGAGGCTCGTGCGTCTGGGCACGCTCGGCTTCGGGCGGCCGTACTGGCGCGGCACCATATACTCGGCCTCGAGCGGCGCGCTCCGCATGAAGGGACTAGACGGCCTGTCCGTGCTCGCGCGAACGCCCTGGCTGGGCTGCGTCTGCCTCGAGCGCGGATACCTCCATCCCCATTCACAGGCGGAGCTTGCCGTTCTGGCGTCCGCCGTTCCCGCCGACTTCCGCTTCATCGTGCGCGCGCCCGCGCTCGTGACGAGCGTCTTCGTGCACGACAGACGCGGCCGTGCAGGCGGCCTCAACAGGGAGTTCCTCAACGTGGCGGCCGCCGCAGCCTTCGTGAGAAGCTGCACGGACGGACTCGGCGAGAAGCTCGGCGGCGTGCTCTTCGACTTCGGGCCCTATCCGTCCTCGCAGATGAAGACGCTTCAGGGCAGGCAGAAGGCCGTGGAGGAGCTGGGTGCCTTCGCAGAGGGGCTGGTGCGGGAGCTGGGCTCTGCGGACGCCGCCCCCGTGCTCGCCTTCGAGGTGAGAAATCCGACGCTGCTCACGCCGCGCCTCATGGCGCTCCTGAGAAACTTCGGCATCAGGCCCGTGATGGGACTCAATGAGGGCATGCCCGGACTGCAGCGCCAGATGCGGGCGCTTGCCGCCTGCGACGCGCAGGATCCCTCGGATCCCGACTGGAGGCTTTCGGGGCCGCTCTTCGTGCGTTGGCATCGTTCGGGCCCGCTTTCGCCTGTCTTCGTGAGGGACCCGGAAAGCAAAAGTGCGGGCGACCCCGTCACCCGCACTCTGATTGCATCCCTCGTCATGCGCGCCGTTCGCAGCGGCGTGCCCGCCTACGTGCTGGCGGGCGACGATGCCGAAGGCGATGCGCCGCGCACGCTTCTGGACATCCTGGCCTCGCTCGACGGCATGCGCGCCGCCGGGCTCAGGCGCTGACGTCCTACCAGCGGGAGAGCGGCTGGCGTTCGTCGTTGCCCATGCCTATGTCCTGATAGTTGACGGGCGTGTCGGGCGTTCCCACGAGCACGAAGCAGAGCAGGCGCTCGCAGGTCGGATCGTAAAGGCCGTCGGGGGCGGGGAAGTCCTTGGCGGAGACTGCCTTCGCGGCAAAGCCCTGGGCATGCAGGCCTGCAAGGAAGTTCATGAGCGAGGCGCCTGCCGTCATCAGGCGTTCGTCGGCGTCTCGGTCCTGGGAGTCGGGGGAGAGGCCCGTGCCCACGAGCGCCATGCACATCGGCGCCTTCAGGGCCTTGCCGCGGGCCTTGGCGCGCATCTCCTCGTCGGCGTCCGCAGGCAGAACCGATTCGAAGAGGTCGGCGAGACGGTCGCGGGAGGAGATCTCGACCCAGCGGAAGGGAAGCGTCTCCTGATGGCAGGGCACGCGGCAGGCGGCCGTCACGGCCAGACGCAGGGCGCCCACGTCAGGGGCGGGAATGACGAGATGCTTGGCGCCAAGGGAGTGGCGCGACAGGATCATTTTGAAGAAACTTTCATTCACGGCGTAAATCTCCGACATTGCCGGCTGGAAAACGTGCGGCCGGACACGCAGAATATTATGCTACGAAGACAAGAACATTCAGGAGGCCACTGCATGCGCAGCCTTTGGGACATTTCCCCTTCCGTAAGCACCCGAGCGCCCGTATTCCCGGGCGACACGCCGTTCCAGGTCCTCTGGAACGAGCGCATCAACGACGGCGGAGTTGCCAACATCTCGACGATCCACATGTCGCCGCACGTGGGCGCGCATGTCGACGCCCCGATGCATCTCGACAGCGGCGCCGTGGACGTCGCCACGCTCAGGCTCGAGCGCTTCATCGGCCGCTGCCGCGTCATCGACCTGAGCGGTGCGGACACGACAGAGCCCGTCAGCCGCGAGGAACTCTCGAGCGCCTGCTTCCACGAGCGCGTCCTCATCAAGACCCGCAGGACCGCGCCCGAGCGTTGGACGGAGGACTTCAGGTCCGTCTCTCCCGGCGCCGTGCGCATGCTCCTCGAGTCGGGCGTGATGCTCATAGGGCTCGACACCCCGAGCATCGACCCCGCCGACAGCACGCTCCTGCTTTCGCACCGCGTGGCCCTTCAGGGCGGCATCTCCATCATCGAGAACCTCGACCTGAGCCAGGTCGAGGCGGGCGATTACGAGCTCATTGCGCTGCCCCTCAAGCTCGAGGGCGTCGAGGCCAGTCCCGTGCGCGCCGTCCTGCGCTCCGTTGCACATCGATGAGGTGGCGTCATGAGCGGAAAGGTTTTTGAGCAGCCCCTTCGCATTCGCTGGAACCACTGTGATCCGGCGGGCATCGTCTACCATCCCCAGTACTTCGTGATGCTCAACAACGCCATGGAGGACTTCTTCCGCGAGTGTGCGGGCCTGAGCTACGAGGAGAGCCTCGTCGAGGGCTACGGGTTCCCGATCGCGGGGATCCGGTGCGACTTCTGCGCTCCGAGCCGATGCGGGGATGACTGCGTGCTGCGCATGTGGATCGAGAGCATCGGCACGACGTCCGTGCGCTTCGCCATGACGATCCACGCGGGCGACGAATGCAGGCTCGCCTGCATCGAGACGGCGGTCTGCGCCGCACGCGAGGGCGACGCCGTCGTCAAGCGTCCGATTCCCGGCGAAATGAGAGGGCGCCTCGAGGAGTATCTCAAGGCGCCTGAAGTTCCGGAGCTGGCCCTCAGGGCCTGACGCTCCCGTCGAGCTTCTGCAGGACGGCGTTGTCCGTCCAGAGGAGCCTGAGAATGCGCTCGCGCGCCTCATTGGCGTCCGTCGTGCAGAAGATGCGCGCGGGCGCCTTTTTTGTGTCGTTGAGGAGGCCCGGCTCGTCAAGGCGGCGCTTGAGCTGACGCGCGACGGCGGGGGCGGGATCGATGAGCCTGATGCCCGGTCCCGCAGTGAGGCGGATGGCATCGGAGAGGAAGGGATAGTGCGTGCAGCCGAGAACGAGCGTGTCGGCGCCCGCCTCGACGAGCGGCTCCACGTACTCCCTGAGAAGGGCCATCGTGTGCGGCGTGCGGAATTCGCCCGCTTCCACGCAGTCCATGAGGCCGGGGCACGGACAGTCAATGATCCTGACCTCCTTGGGGGCGATGGACTTGAGGTGGCGGTATTTGGCGCTTGCGAGCGTCTTCGTCGTCGCCATCACGCCGATGATGCCCGTCCTGGTCGTGCGGGCGCCGGGAAGCACGGCGGGCTCGATGCCCACGACGGGCATGGAGAGCTCGGCGCGCAGGCTTTCCGCACAGACGGCCGTGGCCGTGTTGCAGGCGATGACGATGGCTTTCACGTCCTTCCTGAGAAGGTGTGAGACGAGCGCATGCGTGCGCTCGAGAATGAAGTCGTCCGTTCTGTCGCCCCAGGGGGCGAAGCCGCAGTCGGCGGCGTAGACGAGGTTTTCCTGCGGAAGCAGCTCGGCGACGGCGCGGGCGACGGAGAGGCCTCCGAAGCCCGAGTCGAGAATGCCGACGGGACGGGTGTCCGTCATGACGAAAGCTCCTTGGGTGCGGCCTTCCTGCGCGGAAGCCTGATTTCGCCGCAGAGAATGCCGCCCACGATCAGGACGCCGCCGATGATGCCCGCCGTTCCGAGGCTTTCGCCTGCGAACCAACCGATGATGGCGGCAAAGACGCTCTCCATGGCGAAGATGACGGCCGCGCGGCTCGCAGGTACGTAGCGCTGCGCCCAGGAGAGCAGCACCTGCACGAAGGCGACGATGACGGCAAGCCAGAGGATGCCGCCCACCACCGTCGTGTTGAAGGTCGTCTCCTTGAGCGGGACGCCTGCCGCTGTGGCGACGGCCAGGCCGACGGCTGCAAAGACGGCGGTGAAGAAAAGCTGGGTGAATGCGAGCTGCCTCGCCTGAGTGCCCGGCGCGACGCGGCCCACCACCATGATTTCGACAGCGGAGATGAGGGCCGAGAGAATCGTGACCCACTCGCCCCAGTTGTTCGAGAAGCTGAGCGTGAAGGGGTTGGCGAGCAGGACGAGGCCCGCAAACGCCATCATCACGCCGAAGACGGCTCCCTTAGTGGGCGCCTTGCCGAAGACCACCCAGACGAGAAGCGGCGTGATCGGCACGTAGAGCGCCGTGAGAAAGCCAGACTCGGAGCTCTGCAGGGTCATGAGGCCCGCGGCGTTCGTCGTGTAGCCCAGATAGATGAGGAAGGCGCAGGCCGCCCCCGCCTTCCAGGTGCGCTTGGGAATGTCCGCAATCCGCCCCTTGAGCATGAGCAGGACGAAGAAGGCGGCCACGCCAAACCTGAGCATCACGAGCGTGAGCGGGTTCGTGTACTCGAGCGCGGAGCCGACCGTGATGAAGGAGCTCCCCCAGAAGAAGGTGGCGAGGACGAGCGCCAGCACGGGCATGATCGGCTGGTGGTGGGTTTCCAATGTCGACTTATGCATCTTTCAGAAAAAAGGCCGCCGTTGCCGGCGGCCGTCGTTCGGATTGTCGGTGGCTCGCGTCAGCCGGCGAGCCTTTCCCAGGCTTCCTCGTCAACGCCGACGGTCACGCTGCCGTCGGGATGGACGATCACGGGACGCTTGATGATGACGGGGTTCTCGAGCATCAGGGCGCGCATGCCTTCGGGATTGTCGCACACAGCCTCGCGTCTGGCTTTGTCAAGCTTGCGCCAGAGCAGGCCCTTGCGGTTGAGGAGCACGTCGCAGGAGGTCTTCGCGATCCACTCGTCAAGGAGGACGGGATCGATCCCCTCCTTCCTGAAGTCGTGGAACTCGAACGGGAGGTCTCGGGCGACGAACCATTCGAGGGCCTTCTTGACGGAGCCGCAGTTCTTGATGCCGTAGATCTTGTTCATGTCGCGTTCTCCTCAGGCTGCGGCGCGGCCGAGGCGGTCGTTGACTGCGGCCCAGTCGGGCGACTGGGGCGGCAGTTCGACGAGGATGCGTTCGGCGCCTGCGCGGTCGAGCCTGTGCAGGTTTTCGTAGAGGTCGCGTCCGTAGCCGTGAAGGTCGGCGGGGGCCTTGATCGCGAGGACGGGCGTGCCCTCGAGGCGGTCAAGCACCTCGCCGGAGGCCATGACGGCGACCGGAGCGGCGCCCATTTCGGCGAATCGGGCGGGCAGGGCTTCGGCGGACACGAGCTCGAGCTTAGTGCGGGGTGCATAGTGGCTCTTGAGGCGGCCGGAGGCGCGGGGCGCATCCTTGCCTGCGTCGGGCACTGCAAAGCCGAGCGTCTCCTCGAGCATCTCGCGGGTGACGACGCCGTGGCGCAGGAGCGTGGGGCGTCCCTGCGAGAGGTTGATCATCGTGGACTCGATGCCGAACTCGCAGCTGCCGCCGTCGAGGATCATGTCGAGCTTGCCTTCGGGCTTGACGCCGAGGTCTTCGGCGACGTGTGCGGCGCACGACGGGCTGATGCGCCCGAATGTGTTGGCCGAAGGCGCCGTGAGGCCGCGCCAGGTCGGACCCGAGAAGGCCGAGATGAGCGCATGAGCCCAGGGATGGGACGGGCAGCGGAGCGCCACCGTGTCCTGTCCTCCCGTCACCCAGAGTCCGCAGCGCGCCTTCTTCTTGAGAACGAGCGTGAGCGGGCCCGGCCAGTACTTCTTGGCCAACAGCCAGGCTTCGGGCGGAACGTCCTCGGCCCAGTGGGAGATGGCGTCGATGCCTGCGACGTGGACGATCAGCGGATGGTCCGCCGGGCGGCCCTTGGCCGCGTAGGTGGAGAGCACTGCGGATTCGTTGTCGGCGTCGGCGGCGAGGCCGTAGACAGTTTCGGTCGGCATGGCGACGAGGCCGCCCGCCTCAAGGACGCGGACGGCTTCGGCGATTCTGACTTCGTCGACGGGAGGAGTCTGGGTCATCTCAGTTCGGTTCCGGAAGATGAAGGATGCGGGCGGCTTCGCGGGCGCGCTCCATGGCTTCTTCGGCGGTCCTGCCGATGCAGGTCACGTGGCCCATCTTGCGGGCGCGGCGGGCGTCGGCCTTGCCGTAGATGTGGAGCTTGGCGCCGGGAATGGCGGTGACGCCGGCCCAGTCGGGCTCGCGCTTGACGCCTTCCTCGTCGAACCACTCGTCGCCGAGGATGTTGAGCATCACGGCGTGGGAGTGTTGCTCCGTGGAGCCGAGCGGAAGGCCGGCCATCGTGCGGACCTGCTGTTCGTACTGGCTCGTGACGCACGCGTCGATCGTGGCGTGGCCGGAGTTGTGCGGACGGGGAGCAAGCTCGTTGACGAGGATCGTGCCGTCTTCAAGGATGAAGAGCTCGACGCAGAGGACGCCGACGTAGTTGAGCGCCTGGGCGATCTTGGCGGCATAGCCGCGGGCGCGGGAGGCCGTATCCTCGTCGATGCGGGCGGGAAGGACGGAGACCGCGAGGATGCCGTTGCGGTGGAAGTTCTCGGAAACGGGGAACGTGGCCGTTTCGCCGTGCGAGTTGCGCGCGACGATGACGGAGACCTCAAGCTTGAGGGAGAGGCGCTTTTCGAGCACGCAGTCCACGCCGCCGAAGTCGCGGAAGGCCTTGCGGACGTCCTCGATCGTGGCGACTCGGGCCTGGCCTTTGCCGTCATAGCCGAGGCGGGCGGTCTTGAGAATGCCGGGCAGGAGCGAGGCGTCGAGGGCGTCGACGTCGGCTTCGCTGCGCACGGCGGCATGCGGGGCGACGGGCACGCCGGCCACTTCGGAGACGAAGTGCTTCTCGACGTTGCGGTCCTGGGTGACGGCGACGGCGGCGGACGGCGGGCAGACGCGCAGGCCCGCCTTCTCGAGGTATTCGAGCGAGGGGGCGGGGACGTTCTCGAACTCGGTCGTGACGGCCTTCACCCTGCCTGCGAGCGCGGCGAGGCCGGCCACGTCGTCGTACTTCGTTTCGATCTGCTCGCGGGAGACTTCGCCCGCGGGGCAGGCCTTGCCGGGTTCGAGCACGGCGACGTGGTAGCCCATCGTCGCGGCGGCCTGGGCGAACATGCGGCCGAGCTGGCCGCCGCCCATCAGGCCGAGCGTTTCGCCCGGCATCAGCACTTCATTGGCGTTCATATGACGGAATTTCCTCGTTAGAGCGGGAGTTCCATGGCGCGGGCCTTGGCGTTCTGGGCGGCGCGGAAGTCGGCGAGCTTCTGGGCGAGGCCGGCGTCCGTGACGGAGAGGATCTGGGCGGCGTAGAGCGCGGCGTTGGCGGCGCCCGCTTCGCCGATGGCGAAGGTGGCGACGGGCACGCCCTTGGGCATCTGGACGATGGAGTAGAGGCTGTCCTGGCCGCGGAGGTACTTGGACGGAACGGGCACGCCGCAGACGGGGATCGTGCACTTGGCGGCGATCATGCCGGGCAGGTGGGCGGCGCCGCCTGCGCCCGCGATGATGACGCGGATGCCGCGGTCACGGGCGGTTTCGGCGTAGTCGAACATTTCGTCGGGCATGCGGTGAGCGCTCACGACGCGGGCTTCGAACGGAATGTCGAATGCCTTGAGCATTTCGGCGGCGTTCTTCATCACCTCCCAGTCGGAGTTGCTGCCCATCACGATGCCGACGATCGGCTTAACGGCGTCAGTCATTGGAAAACCTCGCTGTAAAAATCAAAAAACAAAAACATAAAAGAACGACAGGAAAGCCGTGCTTTCCTCTCGTTCCTCAGAATCTATGAGTATAGACAAGAAAGGACCGGCAGGCATGAAGACTGTCGGTCCTTTCAGGGGCATCACAGGGGATGCGGATTACTGTTCGATGTCCGTTTCGGCAAGGCGGCGCAGGGCTTCGCGGTACTTGTCGGAAGTCTTTTCAATGACTTCGTCCGGAACCTTCGGAGCGGGCGGGGTCTTGTCCCAGGGCTGGGCTTCGAGCCAGTCGCGGATGAACTGCTTGTCGTAGCTCGGGGGCGAGACGCCGACGTTGTACTGGTCGGCCGGCCAGAAGCGGCTGGAGTCGGGCGTGCACACTTCGTCCATCAGGCGGATGGTGCCTTCCTCGTCAATGCCGAACTCGAACTTCGTGTCGGCGATAATGATGCCCTTCGTGGCGGCGTATTCGGAGGCGCGGCGATAGAGCTCGAGCGTGTAGCTGCGGATCTTCTCGGCGATTTCCTCGCCGTAGAGCTCGACGACGCGTTCGAACGAGATGTTTTCGTCATGCGTGCCGACTTCGGCCTTGGCGGCCGGCGTGAAGATCGGTTCGGGGAGCTTCTGGCCCATCTGGAGACCTTCGGGAAGCTTGATGCCGCAGACGCAGCCGGTGGCGCAGTAGTCCTTCCAGCCGCCGCCGATCAGGTAGCCTCGGGCGACGCACTCGATCAGGATGGGCTTGAGGCGCATGGCGACGCAGGAGCGGCCCTTGACCATAGGCACTTCCTCAGGCTTGACGACGGATTCGGGATCAATGCCGGTGAGGTGGTTCGGGCAGACGCCTTCGAGCTGCTTGAACCAGAAGTCGGTGAGAGAGGTGAGCACCTTGCCCTTGCCCGGAATCGGGTCGCCCAGAATGACGTCGAATGCGGAAATGCGGTCGCTCGCGACGATGAGCAGCTTGTCATCGCCGACGGCGAACGTATCGCGCACCTTGCCGGAGTAGAGCTTCTTCAAGGAGGGAATGTTGATCTGGGAAAGACCAGCCATGTTGAAATCTCCCTTTGAGAGATGGTTAACTGAAATGTGGTGCCGTCATTGTAATGCCGATCATCCGTTCACTACGCTTTTTGACTAGTAGATTTGGCTAGGTCGGCATGAGGATCGGCAATGTTTGGTCAGCCTGCCAAAAACGCCCAGAGCGCAGGCGCTGCGATCAGAAGCCAGGTGACGCCGAGGATGATCATCGCGATGAAGACCGCTGCGCTGCCGAGGTCCTTGGCGCGTCCGCTCAAGGGGTGAAGCTCGGGGCCGATGCGGTCCACGACCGCCTCAATGGCGGAGTTGAGGATCTCGACGAGCATCAGGAGAAGGACGGAGCCGATGAGGAGCACCGTCTCGACGGCGGGTAGGCCGAGCAGGAGCGCGCAGGGAATGAGCACGCAGGCGAGGAGTACCTCCTCGCGGAAGGCGGCCTCGTTCCTGTAGGCGGCCGAGAGGCCCTTCATGGAGTAGCCCGTGGCGTTGATGAGTCGGCGCAGGCCCTTCTTGCCCTTGAGGTCCGTGGCGTTCTTGTCTTGGGAGTTGGGTGTGGTCATGATGCAGTTGACGTTCTCTCCGCCGTGAACGACAGAGATTCTCTACTGAGTCAGCAGCTTGCGCTGCTGATCACTTCGGTGGATTCCTGCTGCTGATTCGGCGCCAGCTTTTTAGATCGTTCCGAATTCACTTGAGCCTGAGAGTTTTTCTCAGAATCCCTACAGGCTAACGAGCTTCGTCCGCGCTCTTATATCTCCGCCCTGAACGGAGCTTTACGCCGCAATTGGGTAAAAGCGCGCCCGCCCTGACGCGTGGTCGGGCGGGCGACGTGTGGTTCAGCCGATCAATTCGGACTCTCGGTTAGAGCACGTTCTGGCGAAGCGTGCCGTCGGCGTAGCGGGCGGCCACGACGTCGAGCGGGAGCGGCTTGATGCGGGAGGCCATGCCTTCGCAACCGAACTGGAGGTAGCGCTGCTTGCAGAGCTCCGTGGCGGCCTTGCGGGCGACCTTCAGGAAGTCGCGCGGGTCGAACTTGGAGGGGTTCTCGAAGAGGTACTGGCGGGTGGCGGCCGTCATGGCGAGACGGATGTCCGTGTCGATGTTGACCTTGCGCACGCCGTGTTTGATGGCTTCCTGGATTTCCTCGACGGGCACGCCGTACGTTTCGCGCATGTCGCCGCCGAACTGGCGGATCGTGGCGAGGTATTCCTGCGGAACGGAGGAGGAGCCGTGCATTACGAGATGGGTGTTCGGCAGGCGTTCGTGGATTTCCTTGACGCGCTGGATGGAGAGCGTTTCGCCGGTGGGCTTGCGCGTGAACTTGTAGGCGCCGTGGGACGTGCCGATGGCGATGGCGAGGGCGTCGAGCTGCGTGGCCTTGACGAAGTCGGCGGCCTGATCCGGGTCCGTGAGGAGCTGTTCGCGCGTCATGACGGCGTCGGTGCCATGGCCGTCTTCCTTGTCGCCCTTCATCGTTTCGAGGGAGCCGAGGCAGCCGAGTTCGCCTTCGACGGAGACGCCGATGCAGTGGGACATTTCAACCACGCGACGGGTGACTTCGACGTTGTAGTCGTAGGTGGAGATCGTCTTGCCGTCGGCCATGAGGGAGCCGTCCATCATGACGGAGGTGAAGCCCATGCGGATGGCGCCCTGGCAGACGGACGGGCTCTGGCCGTGGTCCTGATGCATGCACACGGGGATGTCCGGATAGGCCTCGACGGCGGCAGAGATCAGATGGCGAAGGAAGTGCTCGCCGGCATACTTGCGGGCGCCGGCGGAGGCCTGCATGATTACGGGGGCGCCGACTTCGCTCGCGGCGGCCATGATGGCCTGAACCTGTTCGAGGTTGTTGACATTGAAAGCAGGAACGCCGTAGCCGTTTTCGGCGGCGTGATCGAGCAGCTGACGCATGGAGACGAGTGCCATGACGATGAACTCCGAATCTGATGAAAGGGAAAAACAAAAGGGCGGCGCAGGCCTTGCGGGCCGTCTTCGGGCCGCCCGAAACTGATCAGATGCATTGTATAGGGACAATGCGTCTAGGGAAAGAGGTTTATCCCTGCCTGAGGGGCGAAGGGACACAAAAAACGCGTCCTCCCGTCAGCCCGTCAGCAGGGACGGATTCGCGGCCACCTGCTTGCGGATGCCATCGTAGATGGCCTGGGCGATCTTCTGCTGGTGCCTGCCGTTGATGAGGAGCTTTTCCTCGGTCGGGTTCGAGATGAAGGCCGTCTCGACGAGGATCGACGGAATGCCCTGACCCTTGAGGACCGCGAAGCCCGCCTGTTCGACGTGCTTCTTGTGCAGGCGGTTGACGCTCTTCATCTCATTGAGGACGGAGGCGCCAAGGCCGAGGCTGTAGCTGATGGTCCAGCTCGAGGTCATGTCGACGAGCACGCTCGCTACCTGGCGGTCGACGCTGGCGATGTTGACGCCGCCGATCAGGTCGGACTCGTTCTGGTTCTTGGCGAGCCAGCGGGCGGCGGCGGACGTTGCGCCGCGTTCGGAAAGGCAGAAGACGCTCGAACCTCGGGCGCTGGCCTTGATCCAGGCGTCGGCGTGAATGCTCACGAGCAGGTGCGCCTTGGCGCGGCGGGCGATGGCCACGCGGCCGCCGAGGCTCACGAAGTGGTCCGTGTTGCGGGTCATGATGGCCTTCATGCCGGGATCGTCGTTGATGAGCGCGGCGAGGCGCTTGGCGATCTGGAGCACGACCGTCTTCTCTCGGTTGCGTCCGCGGCCGATGGCGCCAGGGTCCTCGCCGCCGTGGCCGGGGTCGACCACGATGATGAGCTTGGGCTTGATGGACTTCGAGGGCTTCTTCGGCTTGGATGGTCTGGAGGGGCGGACGGGCTCCTTCGGCTCAGGCTCCTCGAGGGGAGGCTTGACGGGGGATTCGGCCGCGCCCTTGTCGAGGCCTGCGAGCAGTGAGCCGAGCGGGTCGCCGTCGGGTGCCTCGCTACCTTCCTCGAGGCCGTTGAGCAGACGACTGATCTCGTCGGTCGGATGCGCGGGATAGATGTCGAAGACGAGACGGTACTTGTAGTTCGCAAAGGGCTGGAGCTGGAAGACCTCGGGCTTGACGTCGGTCTTGAGGTCCATCACGAGACGGACCGTGTCGGGCTGGAACTGCCCGATGCGCATGGCGGCGATGTAGGGATCGTCGGGCTTGACGGCGGCAATCTGCTTCTGCAGCGCGACGGTGAGCTCGAGCCCCTTGATGTCGACGACGAGGCGCAGCGGCTTCGACGAGCGGACGAAGAAGTACTTGAAGTTGAGCGGGGAGTCGTACTCGAGCGTGACTCGGGTGTACTCCTCGGCGGGCCACATGCGAACGTCGACCATGCGGGCGCCTCTGGCGATCTGCCACGGCGCAAGGCTGAGAAGGAGCGTGCTCGCAGAGCCGAGCACGAGGCGGCGTCGGTCGATCATTCGCCCGCCTCCAAAACGTGGGCGACGAGCGCTTCGCCGAGCGGGGTGAGTCCCTTCAGGACGGCGCGGCGGCCGAGACCCTCGAGGGCGAGCTCGATGACGAGGTCCGCGTCGGGCACGTAGGGCGACGCCTTTTCTGTCCATTCGGTCGCGGACACGAAGCCCGGACCGAAGAGGTCGCGAAAGCCCGCATCCTCGAACTCCTCGGGCTCCTCAAAGCGGTAGAAGTCGAAGTGATTGAGCGTGAGGCCCGCGACGGGATAGGTCTCGACGAGCGAGAAGGTGGGGCTCTTCACGGGGCCGGCAAAGCCGAGGCGGCGCAGCATGGCGCGAACGAGCGACGTCTTGCCTGCACCGAGGTTGCCCTCAAGGCGCACGGCCAGACCGTGCCCGGCAACCGCGCCCGCTTCCTTCGAGACGGCGTCGGCAAGACGGGCGCCGAGCTTGTCGGTGTCGTCGGGATGGGGAAGAGACGCTTCAAAAGTAAGGGATGCCATGTCGGTCCTTCTGAGCCGTGGAGCCAAAACTTTGATTTTAGCCCATGACGGGAGCCTGCTCGGACGAGGGAATCGTTGCGGCATGCAAGCCAAAAGCAGCCTTCCGCGGGGTAATGTAACGAAATGTAATTCGCTCTTGCCAAAGCGAATGAAGTCCCTCATAATTCAAATCCTCAGTCGAACGCGACTTGCTCCGAGCGACTGACAGATGGTGGCCGGTGTAGCTCAGCTGGTAGAGCAGCGCATTCGTAATGCGAAGGTCGGGAGTTCGAATCTCTTCTCCGGCACCACGAGAATTCAGAAAGGATCTGTACAGCATTGTACAGGTCCTTTTTTTCATTTCCGCCGGCCTTTTTTCAAGTTCCGGCAGGCGGCCTGACCGCTTCGAATCTTGCGCTCGGACGGGGCGCGGTGCTAGTCTCATTCGGTGAAAACATCTCTCTTGCAAAGGAGGAACCGAATTATGCAAAAGACGGGCATCATCGTGCTGGGCTCGGTTGCGGCCATGCTTCCCGCACTGGCCCAGGCGTCCGAAACGGTCAGGCTCGCTGAACCCGACCTCGCCATGGAGGGCTCGCTGATGACGGCGCTCAAGAACCGTCACTCGACTCGCGAGTACGCGGCGAAGGACCTGACGGGCGCGGATCTCTCCAATCTTCTCTGGGCGACGGCGGGCGTCAATCGTCCCGACGGACGCCGAACGGCGCCCACGGCGCTCAACCTCCAGGAAATCGGCGTCTACGTCGTGACCGCCAAGGGGGCCTTTTCCTACAGGCACGAAGGGCACGAGCTCGTGAAGCTCACGGACAAAAACCTGATGCCGCTCGTCGCGATGCAGCAGGACTTCGTCAACACGGCGCCGCTGGCACTCGTCTATGTGGGCGATCTGACCAAGCTGCCCGGAGAGCGCGGCGCCCAGATGGCCGCAGTTGACGCGGGCATTGCCGTTCAGAATGCACTTCTCTACTGCTCTGCGGCGGGGCTTGCCTGCGTGCCGCGCGCCACGATGAACGTGGACGGACTTGCACAGGCGCTCTCGCTCCCGAAGGGAGCCGTGCCGATCATGAACGTCGTGGTCGGCATGCCGAAGTAGGCCGGGCGCCACCTTCCTCAATGCAGGGAGGGCTCGGGAAAGGTACGGAAAAAGGCCCGCACATCATGTCGATCTGCGGGCCTTTTCCTTGTGTGCTCAGCATGGGCACGTTCTAACGGGTGAGAGTTCCGAGAGGGGCCGGCAGTGGCAACCTCATAGCCA